>NZ_JBNATX010000020.1:0-37657 GCF_049701115.1 Caldanaerobacter sp.
CCGGAGCATTAACACAAAATGCCACTTAAATAAGAAGCACTTTGTCAACAGTCTGAGACTGTTTACAACAGTCATAAAGTCTTTATAATAATCTGAAACAGGTGTTTTTTAACTAGACTTGTTTTTTTACTTTATTATTCTTCAAAGAAGCCTTTTTTGATGATTTTTCCCTCTTTTATCATGAATTTTCCCTTTGCAATGACAGAATGGATGTTGAGGTTTTTGTCTAGTATCACAATATCAGCGTCTGATTTTTCAGAAATGGCTCCTTTTTTGGGATAAAGGTTTAATACTTTTGCTACATTTTCTGTTATTATCTTTATCCCTATTTCAAGGGGAACAATGCCTTCTATTATAGCCTCTCTTAGGTCTTTGTACAGTGTTTCAGCGCTTCCTACCATGACCTTTACCAGTTTTTTATTTTCATCAAAGACGGGAATACTTCCATTGCTGTCGGAGCTCATGGTTACCTGCTCTATGGGAAGCTTATTTTCAAGTACCTTTTTGATTGCGTCTTTTGGAGAGAGAGCAGTTTTTGAGTGAGCGTCTGGCTTTATATCAGAAGTTAAATCTATTGTTCCACCCATTTCTATGAATTTTAAACCGTGTTCGAATAGGTGGGATGCCCTGTTTATATGGGTGGGTACAAATTGACTTATAGGTATCTCTGTTTTTTCTACAATCTCGAATACAGGAGTAAGTCCTCTTATTCCATCGCCTACGTGAAGATGTACTATACCGGGTTTTCCCCCTAATAACCCTCCTACTCTAGCTTCCGCTGCAAGTTTTGTCAGGTCTTCTACTGTAGGCTGTGCAGACCGGTGGTCAGAAATTGCGATTTCACCTGTACCGATGACTTTGTCAATTAAGACGAGATCAGACCTTACACTTCCTGTGAGGGTGCGAGTAGGTATTTCATAGGCGCCTGTGTATATATAAGTGGTTATACCTTCTTGTTCTAATGCTCGGGCCTTTGCAAGAAGAGAAGCCATTCCTCGGGTTATTCCGTCGGCTCCTAAAAGGCCTACTACAGTGGTTATACCGCCTTTTGTTATATCTGAAAGGGTTATTTCAGGTGTTCTGGTTACAGCGCCTCCTTCTCCGCCTCCTCCTGCTATATGTACATGTTGGTCAATGAAACCTGGGACGGCTATTAGGCCTTCTGTTTCTTCTACTATTTCTACAGCTCCAAACTCATAAAAAGGCTTTATTTCGTCGTCTATCTTAATGATTTTTTCTCCACATATCAGTATGTCTTTTTTTCCTATCGGCTCAGGTGAGTATACATTTAATCTTTTGAGCAATAGAAACATCAAAGAAGCCTCCTTTCGCTAATAGTTTTTCATGGATACACTAATATTATAACAAAAAGATGGTAAAAAATAGAGTTAGAAGAAAGTAGATTAGAATTCACTTTGAAAAGAGAGAAAATTTTTGTTATGATAAATATGAGGATTGTAGCGATACAATTGTGAGGGGAAGACCATGAAAAAAATTTTCATTGATAGAGAAAAGGACATTCCAATTTATCTTCAAATTTATTCTCAATTTAAAAGGTTTATAGAAAATGGGAGCCTGCCTCCTGGATATAAACTTCCTACTATAAGGAGTCTGGCAAAAGAGCTGGGAGTCAACATTATCACAGTGGTCAGCGCATATAGGCTTTTAGAGGAAAACGGGTATGTGTATACTAAGGTAGGAAGTGGAACCTATGTCTGTGAGGGGCTTCAGAGGGATAGAGATCTTCTAGAAGATATTGAGATTTCCGAACATAAAGAAATCCATGTAAAGAAAGGAATTATAAATTTTGCTTCTTCTTCCTTAAATCCAGAACTTTTCCCTGTAGATGAGTTTGCAGAACTCATAAACAGGGTATTGAGAAGAGATAGGGGATATGCTTTTGAGTATCAGGACAGCAGGGGATATAGACCTTTAAGAGAGGCAATTGTGAATTTCGTTAGGCTTTATGGAATAGAGACAAAAATCGAAAGGACTCAAGTTATTTCTGGGGGGCAGCAAGGCATAGATGTTGTGTCAAAGGCCTTAATAAATTTTGGTGATACGATAATTGTGGAAAGACCCACCTATTCATGGGCTCTGGCATCTTTCCAATCTCGTGGTGCAGACATATTAGAAGTAGATTTGAAAAAAGGCGGAATCGACCTTGAGAATCTGGAAGAAAAATTAAAAAAATTTAAGCCGAAGTTCATATATGTTATGCCAAATTTTCATAATCCTACCGGAATTTTGTATAGCGATGAAACAAAGGAAAAGCTTGTGGAATTAGCGGAGAAATACGAGACCTACATTTTAGAAGATGACTTTGCAATTGAACTATCTTTTACGGGGAAAGAAGTGCTTCCTCTAAAGGCTTTTGACAAGTACGATAGAGTGATATATCTAAAAAGCTTTTCTAAGGTCCATATGCCAGGACTGCGACTTGGTTTCATAATAGCTCCAGAAAAACTTGTAAGCAGTTTTCTTAAAGCTAAATATGTGACAGACCTTACTACTTCTGGTCTGATGCAGAGAGCTTTTGACCTTTATTTAAGGGAAAACATTTGGGAAAAACATATTAAAGAAATAAGACAGGTTATAAAAGAAAGATTCGAAGCAATGAGAGAAGGGCTTGAGAAATTGAAGAGTTACATCATCGATTTTGAAATACCAGAAGGGGGATTTTATTTCTGGGTCAAATTGAAAGGAGATGTAAAAGCTGCAGATATATATCAAAAATGTCTTGATAAGGGGCTTTTGATAGTTCCAGGGGATATGTTCTTTGGCATAAAAAAAGAAGAGAATTTTTTGAGGTTGAGTTTTGCCTCTTGCGATGTACTAGATATAAGAAGGGGAATAGAGATATTAAAAAACGTTTTTGAAGAAATAGAGAATGATACTGAAGTTTACATTCCTATAATATAAAGTAATATAAAGAGAGAAGATGAAAAGGTTAAGTTTTTTCCTTTTCATCCTCTTCATGAAGATAAGATTTGGTCATCTTTGATTTTCCATCAAAAATGGCTCCTTCTTCTATCATTAAATTTTGAACTTCAATGTCTCCGTATACTTTTCCGGTAGATGTTATCTTGAGCTGCCCTTTTGCCAATATATTGCCTTTTACTTCTCCAGATACTACTACATTGTCAGAAGATATATTTGCCTCAACTTTTGCTCCTTCCCCTATGATTACGTTCCCTTTTGTTTCTATCTGACCCGTGAAATTTCCGTCTATTCTTAAAGTTCCTTCAGACCGGATCGTACCTTCAAAAAAAGTATTTTTACCTATAACAGTATCTATCTTTTCAGGATCCACTTCTACCGTTCCTTTTTTTTGGAACATGTCAATTCTCCTTTGCTAAATATTTCATTGGATTTACAGGATTTCCATTCACCCTTATTTCAAAATGCACATGAGGTCCCGTGCTCCTGCCTGTATTACCTGATTTTGCTATTACATCGCCTCTTTCCACAGTTTGACCCACTTTTACAAGAATTTGAGAATTATGGCCGTATACAGATTGAATGCCGTATCCGTGATCGATTATTACTGCTTTTCCATAGCCTGCAAGCCAGCCCGCATAAACCACAACACCTTTTCCCGCAGCCTTAACCGGCGTACCTATAGGGACAGATATATCGATGCCTGGATGAAATTCATATCCGGATCCAAAAGGATTTTTCCTCATGCCAAAAGGAGAAGTTATAGTGCCGTATACCGGATAGGCTGATGGAAGAGCTGCCAGGTAATTTAATCTTGCTTCTACTTTAGAAATCAGGTCGTTGAGTTCACTTGTTTTTTGATCAATTTCTGTTAGAAGTTGAGTAGTAGTTTGGTCGTCATAGGAGATGGAGTTATCAGGATTCATAGACCTTATTACATTTCCACGGCTTGCAGGAGGGGAAGAAAGTCCCACCATTCGTCTAACTTTTTCTTCTAATTCTGTTAGGTTTTTGATTTTTTCGTTTACCATTTGGGCGTTCTTGTTTAATGCTGCAATTTTTTTATCCTGTTCTTCTTTTATTTGAGTGAGTTCTGATATCTGCTTGTCTTTTTCTAGTATCACAGTGTACAAGTAAGAAGTAGTCTTAGTAAAATAAATTAGAGAAATTGTGGAGGCAAATATAAGGAGGACAGCTACTGTAAAAAAGGTTTTTAAAAGGGGAATGGATATCCTTATGGTTTTTATTTGTCGGTTTGGATCAGGAATGACCATTATGTCTATGTACTTTTGCTTTTTTTTAGCCATTTTTACCCCCACCCCAAAAAAATGGACAACTATATATATTCTATATCTATACCCCAAAATCCTGCCTAAGAATTGAATTTTAAATTTTATTAATATTTAAAACAATTTTTGTGGTATAATCAGTTATAGAAAACATCTGCAAGAGGTGGAACATGAAGAAGGGGATTATTTTGGGGATAATTTTGAGTATAGGGGCGATTATTGCAAATATCGTAATAAACGGTTTTCATAGTTCTTATGTTTATTATAGTAATTATTTGTTGTTAATAGGTACTGCTGCTGGATTTTTAGGAGGAGTTTTGTATGTGCTTTATTGGATGAACGATATAAAGCTGATAAAAAAAATTTATTACAAAGAAGAACTTCCAGAAGTTAGGGAAGATATAGAGTACATGAAAAGGTGGGGGAATTATTTGATAATAGCCATGTTTTTTATGTGGTTTTTGGCACTTATATTCGCTTTTCCCTATTATCTCAGTGAATAGTTTGTATTTTAAAAGCGGAAAATATTTAATAAAGACCAAATATAGGTGGTGAGAATGTGGCAAGCGTAGAACAATTAAGGGCAGTTGGCAGAAGTTGCGAAGATTTTGAGCTGGATCAATCCCTTTACGGGAATAGCTATGTTATGTCTGTGGCGCCTCAAGAGAGGAGCTGTGAAATATGCAGGCACTGGGATGTTAATAAGAAAGAATGCAGGATAGGAGTGTTTGATGAGGTACTATCAAGCTTAGACCAAAGTTAAAATTTAAAATTTTGAAAATAGAAGGATTTTATTTATGTTTGTCGAATAAGAATTTATAAAGCAGAATGAAAAGAGTGGGATGGCAATATGATTACATTGTTTTACAATTTAATAAGAAATAGGGGCGAGGGAAATCCTCGCCTTTTTGATTTTATTGTGGTAAAGGATTAACGTGAAAGGAGGGGGAACATGAAGAAAGTTGTCATAGATGGCAATAATCTGACAATAGAGGATGTGGTAAGGGTTGCAAGGGACAGATGGGAAGTAGTACTCGGAGAAATAGCTAAGGAGAGAATTAAGCATTCCAGAAAAATAGTTGAAAAATATTTAAAAGAGGGAAGGGTTGTATATGGCATTACTACAGGTTTTGGCAAGTTTAGTGAAGTAGTAATTTCTAAAGAGGATACTGAAAAGCTCCAGGAAAATCTTATAATGAGTCATTCCTGTGGAGTTGGAAAGCCATTGCCGGAAGATGTGGTAAGAGCGATCATGCTCTTGAGAACAAATGCTCTCGCAAAGGGTTATTCGGGAGTAAGACTTGAGACTGTTGATACTTTGATTGATATGCTTAATAAAAACGTTATTCCAGTGATTCCTGAAAAGGGCTCTTTAGGAGCGAGTGGAGATCTTGCACCTTTGGCCCACATGGTACTAGTTATGATAGGAAAAGGAGAAGCTTTTTATGAAGGAGAGAGGATGCCGGGCAGCGAAGCGATGAGAAAAGCAGGAATACCTGTTATTACCTTAAGTGCGAAGGAGGGGCTGGCTCTTATAAACGGCACTCAGGTGATGTCAGCACTGGGATGCCTCAATTTATACGATGCAAAAAGGCTGATTAAGACGGCTGATGCCGTGGCTTCTTTGACATTGGAGGCTTTAAGAGGAATAATAGATGCTTTTGATGAGAGAGTCCAGATAGTAAGACCCCATAAGGGACAGGCTATCAGTGCAAGAAATGTAAGAAATATGGTTATGGAAAGTGAACTTGTAACAAGACAAGGTCAAATTAGAGTACAGGATGCGTACACTTTAAGGTGTATTCCACAGGTCCACGGTGCTGTAAGGGATGCCATATCTTATGTTGAAGAAGTGCTAAAGACAGAGATAAATTCTGCCACAGATAATCCTCTTATTTTCCCCGATGATGGAGAAGTGATATCTGGAGGAAACTTTCATGGAGAACCTGTAGCTCTTGCAATGGATTTCCTTGCTATTGCCCTTTCTGAGATTGCAAATATATCCGAGAGGCGAATTGAAAGACTGGTTAATTCACAGCTGAATGACTTACCACCTTTTTTAACTGAAAAAGGTGGCCTTAATTCAGGAATGATGATTGCCCAATATACTGCAGCTTCTTTAGTATCAGAGAATAAGGTTTTAGCTCATCCAGCTTCTGTTGATTCTATACCTTCTTCTGCCAATCAAGAAGACCATGTGAGTATGGGTACCATTGCAGCAAGAAAGGCAAGGGAAGTACTCAGAAACGTTGCTACGGTTTTGGCCATAGAGCTTATGGTGGCTTCTCAGGCTTTAGAATTCAGGCAAGGCTTTAGAAGAGGAAGGGGAACAAATGAGGTCTACAAATTAGTGAGGGAAAAAGTAAAACCTCTTGAAGAAGACAGGGAACTTTATGTTGACATAAATACCTGCTTTGATATCATAAATTCAGGGATGATTGAAAAAGTACTAGAAAATGTTGGAATAATACTTGAGTAGGTGAATTTAGTGAAGAGGGTGAAACAATACCTTAAGGCGATAAAGAGCCGGGTTTTTGAAGAAGATTACAAATTTCTATTGAAAATATTAAACGAAAAAGAGCTTGAATATTTTAATAGATTACCCGAGTTCGAGAAAAGGCATGCTTTAGATACCTGTTATTATATTATTGAAAAATATGGAGTAGAGGATGAAGACTTGATAAAAGCTGCACTTTTTCACGATATAGGAAAAATAAAAGCTCCTCTTACTGTCCACAAGAAAGTGCTAGCAGTAGTTTTGGAGCGGTTTCCTTTTATTGCCATGCACTTAAAAAAGTATGTTTGGTTTTTGAAGGTCTACTATGACCATCCGAAGTACAGTAGAGATATATGCAGAGAAATGGGATGCAATGAAAGGGTAGTATATTTTGTTGAGCACCATCACGATAAAGAAGTGTCTGATGAGGGTCTAAAAAGACTGCAAGAAGCAGACAAAATGAGCTAGAGATATATTCTCTAGTTCACAGTTTGTTGACAAAATAAAGAAGTGGCATTTTGTGTGTAAATGCGACTTGTTGTCAAAGCGATAACTAAACTTGGCGAGCTTGAGAAGCGAAGGCGGGGCGAGCAAAGCGAGCGGCCACCTGAGCCCGAAGGGCGAATTGGCCGGCACCCCGCCGGAGCTCGAAAAGTGAGCCTTAGTTTAGTCGCTTTGCAACTCCGGAGCATTAACACAAAATGCCACTTAAATAAGAAGCACTTTGTCAACAGTCTGTGAGCTAGAGATATATTCTCTAGCTCAATCATTTATATGTATAAATCTATATATCACCCTTTTATCCCATCCCAAATCAAAGGGTACATGGTATCTATCAGAGGTATGAGTATTGACCACAGGTATTCCCATTGAATCAAAACCAGTTACTACTGCAAAGTGCACTATTTCACCTTTTTCTTCATAGCATATCAAATCTCCTTTTTCTAAAGCCTTTATGGCTCCCTGAGGATATTGTTCTGTAGGTTTTATCATATCCAGATAATGGCCTTTTGCGATCAATTTGCCTCTTCCAGTATATATTAAATAGTTAAAAAGAGCAGGAGCTTGTGCCCAAGCGGTGGAGGCGTCTTTTCCATTAAAAAACCACACGTTGTCCATTGGTAACCCACCACCCTCGTGAAGAACCTGTGACACATAATTGGTGCAGTCGCCCCCTACACCATAATAATCTTTATATTTTGGATTGTACTCATAATTGTTTCCACTTCCCCATGCCGCTCCTGCGTATTTATCTGCATAGGCTACAGCTTTTTCTCTGTCATACTTGCCTTTTTTGTTTGCTTTTTGTTCTTCATCTTTCTGAGGTATAGAAGTAGGAGTTGCGTCGGGAATTATTCCCTCTGCGGGGCTTGCATCTATATAGGCAGAATCTTCATCTAAAGGGTCATAGTACCAGTCTCTTCTTATAAGCCATTTGCCGTCTAATTTTACCAGCTGTATTGAATGCCTTATGCCAAGACCCATCAGGTTGATTATGTCGCTTTTTTTGTCGTAGACGTAACCCATTTTCATTGTCTCGATTGCGTATACCCATATGGAATTTTCACCAGCTTTCACGCTTTTTATTCTGTAAAAGGATTCGGCCTCTGTGAATTTTAAATTACGCTTTTCAGACCAGCCTTTTACATATTCTATTCTTCTTCTTTCGTGGTCTAAAGCCCATTTTCCGTAAGTCGAGGATTTATCATAAAAATCCTCAATTTCTTTCAAGTCCTGGTTTAGTAGAGCTTTTCCCCTTTGTTTGAAAAATTCATTGAGCAGGATTTTTACTTCCTCCACTCCATTTGAGGTCGCTTCTATTGTTTTATTGAAGAAATTTATTGAAAAGTAGCTAAAACATAGGATAAAGGTGATCAAGGCAAATATTTTTATTGACTGCTTGCTTTTCAAAGTCCATCCTCCTTGTAGTTTAATTCAAGATAATAATATGTTGTCGGGAAGATTAATATTCATTGGCAATTTTTAAACAATTTATGATATAATTAGGGTAAGATATGGAGGTGAAAGTTTTTGATTGAACTTATAAATGTTTCTAAATCCTATAACGATGGGAAAGTAAAAGCCGTAGATAATATCAACCTTTTAGTAAATCCAGGGGAAATATTTGGATTTTTAGGTCCTAATGGTGCAGGGAAGAGTACTACCATAAAGATGATAGTAGGGATATTAAAACCTGATACAGGAAAGATATTAGTGGACGGGATTGACATCCAGAAAGAACCTGTAAAAGCTAAGAGGCAAATAGGATATGTTCCGGATGAACCGAACGTTTATGAAAAGTTGACAGGGCTTGAGTATCTAAATTTTATAGCAGATGTTTACGGTATAGGGGAAAATGAGAGGAGAGAGAGAATAGGATATTTTCTTGAAATTTTTGATTTAAAAAATGCAATAGGGGACCTTATACAGAGTTATTCTCATGGAATGAGGCAGAAACTTCTGATAACTGCAGCATTGTTGCACAATCCTTCTGTTTGGATATTGGATGAACCAATTACGGGTTTAGACCCGAAGTCTTCTTTTTTGTTAAAAGAACTTATGGCAGATCATGCAAAGAAAGGGTTTACCGTGTTTTTCTCTACCCATATACTAGAGGTAGCTGAGAAACTTTGTGATAGAATTGCTATAATAAATAAAGGCAAAATTATTGCTTCTGGTACAATGGAAGAAATAAAGAAACAGCATGAATGGGAGTCATTGGAAAAAATATTTTTGGAGTTGACAGAAAAATGAGCAGATTTTTATCCCTTTTGAAGATACAAATTAATAATTACTATGGAATTACTCAAATAAAGCAGAAGTATTTTGTGAATAAAAAGCAAAGATGGGAATTTGACCTTGCATTATTTGGAATTGTAGTAGGGGTAAGCGTGTTTTTGTTTGTGTATATTATGCAGCTGGAGGGATTATTTGCAGCAAGTATGGTGTTGAATCAACCCCAACTCATGCCTGCAATGGTATTGTTTTTTGGACAGATAACTATTTTAATATTTGGGTTTTTATGGGTTATATCAATATTTTACTTTTCTGATGATATAAAAATTTTGCTTTCCCTTCCATTTCAGCCTTATGAAATTTTATTTTCTAAATATGCTCTAATCCTTATAAATGAATATATAGTGTTAGCTTTTTTGATGTTTCCAGCGATATTGATCTACGGAATTGGAACTGGAGCAGGGATTTTTTACTATTTGATTGCGTTAATAATTTATTTGTTTGCCCCTATGGTCCCCCTTTCAATAGATGCAGTGATGGCTTTATGGATAATGAAATTTACAAATTTAAGAAAGAAAAAAGATCTTTTTACTATTTTAATAAGTACAGCAGCATTGATTGTAGCACTTGCATTTCAATATTTTGTAAATAAAACTACACCGGACATGGGGAAAGATGCAGCTTTTGAGTTTTTTGTTAAAAACGTGGACCTTGCTAAAATACTCACCAAAAGTTTTCCGCCTTCTCTTTGGGGGGCATATGCCATATGTTATTACAATAAGATAGAAGGGATTGTGAATTTATTTTTATTTATAGTTGTATCTTTGGCTCTTCTGAGCTTAATGCTAATAACGGCGCAGAAAGTGTATTTTAAAGCTTTAATGGCAGGCCAAGAAATTGAATCGAGAAGGAAAGCAATAGATATAGAGAAAAATGTAAGAGCTGGAGGAATTTTATATGCTCTTGTTTTAAAAGAGTGGAGGCTTTTTGTAAGGGTTCCTGTTTATGCTATGAATGTTTTTCCTATAGCTGTTATAATTCCCTTTATAATTTTTCTATCTTTTACTACACAATCGCAAATGGAGTTTGAAAGGGTTTTACAGTATATTTCTTCTTCCGCGAATGGGATTTGGATTTTTACTGCAGGAATACTGGTTTCTTTGTTTATTGCGGGGAGTACTAGTCTTTCTTCTACAGCTTTTTCGCGGGAAGGAAAGCTGTTTTACATTTCAAAGGTTTTACCTGTTTCTCCCAATCTTCAACTAGAAGCGAAATTGATTATGGGGGTTTTTGTATCTTTTCTTATACTGGTGCCAACATACATAACGGCAATTTACCTATTTAAAATATCATTTGGGATGGCAATTACAGTTGCGATTTTAAGTTTGCCAGCGGTGGTGCTAGTTAATATAATAGGTCTTTTAATAGATTCTGGAAGGCCCTTTTTCGAATGGGACAATCCTCAAAAAGCCATGAAAGGTAATCCCAATGTTCTCTTTACTCTTATTCTAACGATTGTAATGGGAGCAATAATTTTATTGTTGATTTTTCTATTTAAGACATTGAAAGTACCGGAAGTATTGAGTATATCCTTTATAGAAATTTTGATAGTAGTTTTAAATTTCAAGTTTTATTCTTTAGCCGGGGCTTCTGTGAAAAAACTTTATTTTGAAAAAGAATAGGAGGTAGATAAAAATGAATAAAAAAGCGATAGGAGGAGTTATAATCTTTGTGCTTATACTTGGGATAGTCATTGCCTCTTTGTTTTTTACTCAACCTTCTGGAGATAGCAAAAAATCATTAACTTCCAATGCCATAGGAGTTATAACAATTGAAGGTGTTATAGGAGTAACTTCCACAAATGTTTTCGGTATACCTCAATTTTCTCCAGATCCAGTTGAACAAATAAGGAAAGCACAGGAGGACAGTACTGTAAAAGCGGTGGTGGTCAAAATAAACAGCCCTGGTGGCTCTGCAGCAAAATCTGTGGAGATATACAAAGAAATCAAAAGGCTAAAAGAGTCAGGGAAAAAGGTGATAATTGCAATGGGAGATGCTGCAGCATCCGGCGGATACATGGCGGCGTGCGGTGGAGATATAATAGTCGCAAATCCAGCTACGATAACAGGAAGCATAGGAGTTATAATGCAGTATACGAATTATGAGGGACTTTACAATAAATTAGGGTTAAAAGAAATAACCATAAAAAGCGGTCCTTATAAAGACATGGGTTCTCCTACAAGAGATTTAACACCGGAAGAGAAAAAAATTTTGCAGGGGATTATTGACGATACATATGAACAGTTTGTAGAGATTGTATCTGAGGGAAGAAAGATGCCCATAGAAAAAGTAAAGGAATTAGCAGATGGAAGAATATTCACGGGAAGGCAGGCACTTAAAGTTGGACTTGTAGATAGATTGGGGGATTTCTATGATGCTGTAGACATTGCCGCGAAAGAAGCTGGAATACAGGGTAAGCCTGTGTTAAAATATTATACAACGCCAAACCCTTTCAGTATACTTTTTGGAAGTGGGGCAAGAGGCAATTTAGAAGGTACGGGGCTTGAGATATTAAGACTTTTGTTTATTGACAAGTGGAGTTTAAATGAGTATAGGTGAGGTCAAATTTTTTATATAAGGTATTGCGTTTTGAAAGGGGTACAGAAAAATGGTACATGACCTTTATCTTGATGGTATAGATGCACTTAAAGAGTTAAATTGGGAGGCATTTTTAAAAAATTATCTTGAAAAGAATCGGTTAGTCATACAAGAGTATTGCAATAATTTCTTTTTCACAAAAGAAATGCCATGGGAAAGATGCATTATAGAGTATAAAAAACATTGGTTTGAAAAAAGTGAAAATAGGCAGGATCTACTTTCTAAGTTTAATGAAGAAAAAATTCGCTTTAACGTATCTAGGGGAATGAATAAAATTGTAAAAATTTTTCCCGAGGCTGAAGATATAGATGTGTATCTTATTATAGGACTTTATACAAGCAATGCTTTTCAATATTTTCTTGAAGGTCGACCTGCTGTAGGTTTAGCAATAGAAGCTCATGGTAAGACTTTTTTCGGTATACCAATGCCTTATGAAGACATACCTTTATGGCTTTCTCATGAGATAGGCCATGCATTTCGCTATAAAAATCCTTCAAATCCTTTGACAAAATGGCTTTTCCAAAATGGCTTTAAATTAGATAAGGCAGTAGAGGAACTTCCTCTTTTTGAATTTCTGATTGAAGAGGGTTTAGCGGTTATGACTACAAGATGGGTTTTTCCCGAAGAACCTTTGTATAAAGTATTGGGATATACAGAGGATGTGTATTTTTGGTGCGTAAATAATGAAAAAGAACTTATGAGTAAATTAAGAAATATTTGGGATAGACCGCTAGGTAGGGAAGAGTATTTTAGATATTTTAGTGGATATGATGAGAGTATTCCTCCGCGTACAGGGTACTATATTGGAATGCGTCTTGTAGAAAATTTCATTGAAAAGCACCCTGGAATAGAAAAAAGCGATCTTTTTATAATTCCAGCAAAGGAAATAGTAACATCGTCCATAAAATAAAGACAAAAGGAACCGGACAAAGGGGACGGTTCCTTTTGTCTGATTTAAAAAGAGTGCATTTCTATCCAAGAGGTAACCCTTCTATTTACTTCCTCCCATTTTATATTGTTCATGAAGGCCTCTATATAGCTTTTTTTATCAGTGCCGTAATCTATAAAATAGGCATGTTCGTAAGTGTCAAGGACCAGAAGGGGAATCGCTCTTGATACTATGCCGTGGTTGTGGAAGTCCTGAAGATAGTTGTGAAGTTTTAAATCTATAGGGTCAAAGCAAAGAAGAGTCCACCCCCGGGAAGCCATTCCACAGGCTATGAAATCCTGTCTCCAGTTTTCAAAAGATCCAAAGTCAAGTGCGATCATTGATGCTATTAAGCCATCAGGAATGCCACCTGTTCCTCCTAAATTTTCAAAATATAACTCGTGAAGTTTTACTCCATCTAAATTGTAAGTCTCTTCTAGTTTGAGTTCTCTATATTCACTATAGCTGGCATTTGCTTTTGAACGATCAGCTGTTTTTAATTTTTCACGTATTTCATTTGTTTTCTCTACATAATTATTGTAGAGCTTGTAGTGTTCTTCAAGGGTCCTTTGAGATATCCCTCTTAAAACTAGATTATATTTTTTTGCTACAAGCTTATCCATATTATGCCTCCTTCTTAATATCTAATTTTAGCATATGAAAAGATATATAATTAGTGCATAAAAATGTTGTTTTAATCTATCGAGTAAGTTTTGGTACAATCGGACAAAAGGAACCGTCCCCGATGTCTGAAGGGATTTATTTTGAGATATGTGGTATAATGGTGAAAAAGGGTAGTTTAGGAGGGGGTAGAAAGGATGGAAATAGAGATGGATTTAAAAGAAATTTCAAGGCAGGCAAAGGAAGTAATTGAAGAGTTACTTGATATAGCTAATTTAAAAACGGGTAGCCTTTTTGTATTAGGAGGAAGTACGAGCGAAATACTGGGCAAGAAAGTGGGAACTGCAGGGAGCCTTGATGTGGCAAAGGCGGTAGTTGACCCAATTTTAGAGGCTATACATAAGAGAGGGTTATACCTTGCAGTGCAGGGCTGTGAGCATATAAACAGGGCTCTTTTAGTAGAGGAAGAGGCAAAAGATAAGTACGGGCTTGAAGAAGTAAATGTCATTCCTCATGAGCATGCAGGGGGGGCAATACAAACCTATGCTTATCAGCAGTTTAAGAATCCTGTAATGGTAGAAAATTTAAAGGGTTTGGGACATGCCGGGCTTGACATAGGACTTGTCCTGATTGGAATGCATTTGAGACCTGTGGTTGTGCCTGTGAGATTGAGTCGGAATAAAATAGGTGAAGCTACAATTGTCGCAGCAAGGACAAGGCCTAAGATGGTAGGAGGAGAAAGGGCAAAATATAAAAAATTATAAAAGGCACGGAAGGCCGTGCCTTTAATTTATTTATTTACCTGTAAATATCTTACTAAAACTGCAGCAGCTTCGGCTCTTGTGAGAGGACGTTCTGGGTAAAAATACCCTTCTGAACCTTTCATAATGTTAAGTCCAGAGATTATTGCTACATACCCTATCATATTTTTAGGGATAGTATTTTTGTCTTTAAAATCTACATTAAATATGTTAGGTATTTCTGCAATATATCCTGCCTGAAGAGCATTTACCAGCATTTTTGCAGTTTCTAATCTCGTTACAGGAGAATCAGGGTTTTTCTCCTCTGGCTTTATGATTTTTTTGCTTACAGCAATAGTGTAGTAGGTTTCATAGTCTTTTGAAGATTTTGGCATAGGGTCGTAATAGGGTGGCTGTACTGTTTTTACCAGCATTTTTATAAAATCTTTTTGTGTTATCTCTTTGTCGGGATAGTACTTATCTCCCTCCACTTCAATTATGCCGTACTCTGCTAAAATTTTTATGTCTTTTTCTGCCCAGTTGCCTTCTATGTCCGTGAAAGTGACCTTTGATTCTTTAACTATTGGCCTTCCCATTCCATCAAGGAGTGTACCTGTTTTAGCATCGATGTAGCCATAGAAATCGAGCTGGTAGACCAATTTCACTTTCGGTAGAGCGTCAGGAGATTTGTAGTCGTAATCTAAAATGTAATTTAACTTCATTTCATAGTTGTCAAGGAGTATTTTGTAAGCTTCATCGAGAGTTATTACATTTTCTGCAGGAGTGAAATTCACATTTGTCCAGTTTAAGTAGTAAGAGGTTATTTCTCCTGTATAAGGATTTAGTGTGATTGTTATACTATTAAAGGGTGCTAAAATTCCATTTGCAGTGCGCAAGTATGTGAAAGTATAAAGGTTTGGAGAATAATCTGGATTGGAGGTTTCATTGAAATACTTGGTGTTTTTAAATTTTTCAGGGATTATCCTTTCTAAATATTTTTCTGCAATTTCTCTTAATTCTTTTGATGTATATTTGGGCTGTTTATCTTTGTCTTCTATGTCTGAGACAGTTTTTGAAAAGTATGTCAGCTCTCCTGTGACTGCATCTACAGACGCATTGACATAAAAGTACTTATTATCTTTTTGTAGGTTCCAGTAGAAGCTCCATGTGGGATTTTTTGCAGGGGCGTAATAAGTATCAGTGTATAAACTAGCGCTATCTAGCTTATATCCTTCCAGTGAGAAAGGAAGAGAATTTTTAGCTATTTCCAGAGCTTTATCTTTTGATATGTATTTTTCAGAAGCTTCTATTTCTTTCTTTTCTTCCGGAGTTAATTGCATATCTTTTTCACCAGCAGGTGCAGTTCTACCGCCTGGCATAGGATAGTAGTAGAGGGGCTTTTTTACTTCTCCTGTGAAGGCATCAATAGGAGCATTTTGGTAAACACCATACACTAAAAGAGTTTTATATGATTCTTTTTCTAATTGAGGAGGTATTAAAGCGTATTGAAGGGTTAGGCCAATTTTTTCTTTAAAAATTTTGATAGCTTCCTCTTTTGTAATTATGTTTTCAGGTTTTGGAAAAGATAACTCATCCCATGTCTGCGTGTAAAAGCTTATTTTAAGAGTATTTTTGTCAACAGATACGGAAAGAAGATTGTAAGGGAAAACTATGCCGTTTACTATTCTTGCAAAACTGAAGTTGTAATTTGGGTCATAGTAGCTATTTGTAGAGTAAGGTGATGATGTCCATTCTTCTGTCTGTTTAAATTTTTCAGGAGTTATCTTTTGCAAAAATTCTATGGCGGCTTTTTTAGCTTCCTCTCTAGTGTACTTTGGTATCACTGGCTTGTAAGGTTCCGATGCTGGAGTCCAAGTGGAATAACTGACAATTTCTCCTGTATTTGCGTTTACAGATACGCTTATGGTCCCTTTTGTGGTAGAATTCCAGGTTAAGTTCCATACTTTGTAATTTCCATATTCACTGTAGCTGGAAGTAAAATCATATCCGCTTCCACTTATACCTAACTTAGTTTTTGCAATTTCAATTGCTTCTTTTAAGCTTATTTTTGTGTCTGCTTGAGCCTGTGCTATAGTTGAGGACATAACTGTAGCAAACAGCAAAGTAAAAACGATTAGAATAGGGATAAATTTTTTCATAAAGATAGACCTCCCTTTAATTTTTCGATATGTTAGACGTAAAAAAGATAAAAAAGTTCCCATGGGAGGAAAATTATTTTGTTTTTAAAATATCCCATATATTAGGGTCTTCTTGACCTAATCTCCACACGGCTATACCAGATAATTTATAGCTGTCTACTAGAGATAATTTTGCAGAAAAACTTTTTGAATCTTCAAACCATACTGTGTGGATTTTTCCGTCCAGTACATAGGTGTAGGTGGATTCTTGAGCGGTTTGGTCGTATATTACAGTTACTCCCAAATTTTTTGCTAAGTCTACAGCTTGTTGGTATGTTAAAGTTCTTGGGTAATTTACGCTCTGTGTCCAATCATACCCATAAACAGCCATTCCAAGCCATATTTTTTGAGGAGGTATCACTGTTACGGCGTAATTTAAAACATTTGTAACGAAGCTTATCGGAGAGATCGGACCAGGCTGTGAAAAGTGTTCGTCATAGGCCAGGATGTATATTTCATCGGCGTATTGGGCGATAAAGGAGTATTGAAAAGCTCCAGAAAATGGATGCCTCGGATTGTCAGTTAGCTCTGCTGGCACAGAAATTGTGACAATTCTACCTATGGGTTTTAGGGTAATGTATAGGTCATGTATAAAAATGTTTAAGTTTTCCCTGTCTTCAGGAGGGACGAATTCAAAGTCTATATTAACTCCTGGATAGTTATTTACTTCAAGCATATTGCGTATGTTTGAGATTAGAGTTCTTCTCAAGTTGGGGGTAGATATTAGGTCATGGATTAGCTGAGATTTTCTTGGGTCTGAGTAATTGTGAATTATGGGATAGATAGGTAAATTGTTATCAGAAGCAATTTTTTTGACTTCACTGGAAGACATGTCTGCTAATGTGCCATCCTCTTTTACCCCATACCAGAAGGGAATTAACGTTGTTATATCTCTTGCGTGCTGTTGTAAATCAGCAATAGATTCAGGTGCTATATCAAAATACCATTTATTGTCCATTTTAACCCCTCCAAAAATTTTAAAATTGATTTATATTTTCATAATATGTATAATGAAACTATAGGGCGATAAGGAGTGAAAAAATATGAGAAAAAGGACAGGGATTTTTACAAGTGGGATTTTCCTCATCTTTGTTGGAATGATACTCATTTTAGAAAAATTTTATATTGCCATTCCTTATTTTGTATATGAGATTATATGGCCTTGTTTTTTTATTTTTCTGGGTCTAGAGTTTTTGTTTAGCAGAAAATTATACGGGGAAGAAAACAGCGGAATAAATGTTGGAGCTATTTTGCTGGCAATTTTAATGTTATTTTTTACTAGCGAAATTTTTTATTTACCGCCTTTTGATTTAAGAATATGGTAGCAGATTGGGGGAAATGTGGATGGATAAAAGGCTGTACAGGTCGAGGGAGCAGAGAATTTTAGGAGGAGTTTGTGGAGGCATTGCTGAATATTTTAATGTAGATGTAACTTTAGTAAGGCTTATATGCCTCGTCACAGTGATTTTTGGGGGAGGAGGGCTTCTCTTTTACTTGATAGCGTGGATTATAATTCCTGAAAATCCTTATCAGACAGAAAAGGCAGTGGATAAGACAAAAAATGAGATGGTCGAAGTAGGAAGTGAAAAAGAGATTAAAGATAGTAAAACGAATGAAGTGTTGGGATGGGGATTGATAATTTTAGGTCTTTTGATTTTGATGCCTAAATTATTTCCATTTGTGAGCTTTAGAATGCTGTGGCCAATAGTCTTAATTGGAATTGGAATATGGATATTATTAAAGAGGGATTAGTTTTAATCCCTCTTTTCCAAAAGTTCTGAAACAGTGACAAATTTATATCCCTTTTCTTTTAAATCTTTTATGATCTGAGGAAGGGCAGCCAAAGTATTGGGTTTCCCCTCATGAAGGAGTATTATTGCACCATCTTTTGTGTGTGATAGTACTCGGTTTACTACATTTTCAACAGAAGGATTTCTCCAGTCGTCAGGGTCTACGTTCCATAAAACTACTTTTAGTCCCAATGCGTTTGAAATTTCTATCAAGGTAAAGTTATAAGCTCCAAAAGGAGGTCTAAAAAGCGTAGGCTTTATCCCTGTTGCTTCTACTACTATTTGCTGGTTTTTGTAAAGCTCTTCTACTATTTTTTCTGGTTTTAATTTTTTCATGTTGAGATGGCTGTAAGAATGAAGGCCAATTTCATTTCCATTTTCTAAGATATATTTTAAAAGTTCTGGATGTTTTTCTGCATGTTTTCCTATCACAAAGAATGTAGCTTTTACATCCATGCTTTTTAATAGGTCTACATATCTTTCTGTGTAAAAAGGAAAAGGTCCATCATCAAAGGTCAAGGCTATTTCTTTTCCAGAAGACGGTTTAGAACCCAAAGTTTTCTTGTTAAACGGTATGGGAGGTGCAAAAAGTTTGTCCCTTTCTGGTCTATCTACAAGCTTGATAATCTCAGGCTGTGGCAGATTTTGATTTTCTATTGTTTCGATGTAAGGCAGTTGCTGGGGAAAATTTTCTTCAAATGTTTTTTCTTCGCCTTTATTTTCGATTTGGTTTTCGTAGCCCTTCTCACTATTTGTGTCATGCGAAATTGGATTTTGTTTTGATGAGTAAAGTTCAGTAAGATATCTATCTTCGGTGATGTATTTATAAGCGAAAGCGGCTGAACCAGCAAGTATAGATATCAACACTATGATGGCAAAAGATTTTATATGCATTTTATCATCTCCTCATCTAGCTCCCATTATATCACTGAAAAAATATGAGTTTATTAAAAATTTATTAACTTTATGTTACAGTTTTGTAACTTTTCAATTATATTAGACGTGGTATTACGGTAAAAGTTTCACTTTTACCATCTGTCGAATAACTTTGTTCTTTGAGCTATATAGAAGATGAGAGAAAATATAAAAAGTATTGCAAAACCGCCTATGAAACCGACTCTCTGTTTGGGAACTAATAAAGTTCCTGAAAGAGTCAGTGCTATCAGGAATATTGCTGTCCATGAAAGTAATATGTCTTTACTGCTTTTTTTAAGATTTGGGTTTTTATAATTTATATAGGTTAAAAGTATTATTATCCAGTTGAAAAATTGAACAAAACCTGTGGCGCTTGTTATATATTCATAAACGTCTTTTGGAAGAAGATAAGAAAGTATTACAGCGATAAATAGTCCGGTGCTACTTAAGGCCAATGCGTATACAGGCACATCTTTTTTGTTTTTTGTAGTTAGAAAAGTGGGAGCAAATCTACCTTGTCCTAACGAGTACAGGACTTGGGTTACTCCATACATAGCTCCGTTCATTGTTGTTAAAGCTGCGGTTAAAATTACGAAGTTCATCAGGGAACCTATATAAGGTATTCCTGATAACTTCAAAAGTTTTATAAAAGGGCTTTCTTTTAGGGATATAGTATTCCATGGCACGGTGATAAGGAGAAGGAAAATGGAAGAAAGATAGAGGCTTATTAATATTAAGACAATAAGTTTCCTCGCAATAGGAGTATATTTTTCAGGATCTTTAGTTTTAACTGAAGACATTGCAATGACTTCTATCCCGCCAAAAGGTATTAAAGACATGAGCATGGAAGCAAGAAAGCCTTTTATACCATAGGGTGCTAATCCTCCTTTTTGAAAGAGATTACCGATTCCTATGTAGTTTTTGTGAGGTATCATGTCTGTCACCAGTAATATTCCTATGATTACAATTATAAAAAGTGCCGTTATTTTTATAGTGGAAAACCAAGTTTCAATTTTACCAAAATTTTTTGTGCCCATGAGGTTTACTGTTATTACGAGAATCGAATAGATGAGAGAAAAGAGCCAAAGTGGCATATTTGGGAACCAGTATTTAGTAAATATAGCGGAAGCCGTAACCTCGCTTCCCATTATGAATATTCCTGCTGTCCAGTATATCCATCCGCTAAAGAATCCTCCCACATCTCCCAGTGCTTTTTCTGCATATACTCTGAAAGTTCCCTCTACAGGATTTGATATTATCATGTTTGACAGTACATAAAATACTTGAGACATTATAAAAGCTGAGATGAGATAATTAAAAAGCACTATGGGCCCCGCCGTGCGAATTGCAATCCCAGTTGCCAGAAAAAAACCTGCTCCTAATATTCCTCCTACTCCTATTAAAGTCAGTTCTGTTATAGTAAGTTTTTGATTTTCCAAAGCCTACCCCTCCTTGATTTATCGGCTAATAGATAGTATTTACAAAGTATTGAAAACTTATTTGTGATGTAGTAAAATGTGTTATTATACAAATGAAAGGGGGAGATCATGAAGTATAGTTCTTTTAGAAAAAGTGAGAGAATGGTCTTATACTTTCTTGCTATTTTTATTTGCTTGCTATTTGGAATGATTTTTTATAGAAACTTTATTGGTATAAATGAAAAGGGCATTGAGGTTTTTGAAACGTTTGTTGAATGGCTGCTTTATGTGTTTTCAATGGTAATCGCGTGTGGAATTTTACTTTCACTGGCTAATGCTCACCATGAAGTATTGGAAGACAGGATTGTTTTTAGGTTTGGGGTTTTTGGCTTTGCACACGTAAAATATGCGCAAATAGTTCAAGTAGAAGAAATTAAAGAGAAGGATGTACCTTTTTTGGGCATGAAAATTCGCAATAAAATATGCTACGGTTATTTTATTAGAGGGGACCTCCTTAGAATAAGGTTTAAAGAAGAAGTTGATTTTTATTGCTTTCTTTTAAAGAAGAAAAAAGTAAAAGAAATTATAATATTTGCAAGTAAAAAAGAAGAATTGTTGGAGGAAATAGAAAAGAGGTGGGAGAAGTGCTAAGAGCACTTTCCCACCTTAAATTACTTTCCATCCGCTCACAACCAGGTATTTTATTCCGAGAAAGCTTTTTAATTCAATTGTCAAGTTTTCCAGTTCTTGTTCGTATATTATGCCATCCACGTACACATTTATTTTGTCTACTCCTATCACGTAATACTTCTCGGGATTTGAGGGGATTCCGATGAACACTTCAGGGGTGAGATTAGGTTCTATGCAGCTATTTCGTATGTCGTGGTATTTAATGTATATATTGCCGCCTTTTTTTAATATATACTCTTTTGCGGCGTCAGTTATTTTCAAACAACACACCCCGTTTCCTTGTTAATTGAATACGCTTGCTTCAATTTGTTCTTTTGTTAGTTTATCGGCAACCAGCCACTTGTACCACTTAATGAAGGAGTCTACTATTATTACAATGGCCAATATCATTATAGAAGCTGCAAGTGTAACTAATAGCCAGTTACCTTTTGGCAAATAGATATTTACTATATTTAGGTAGGTAGCGTACAAAGTTGTTGTTGCAACAAACAGGAATGGTACAAATGTCACCCAAGCGTACTGAGCTTTGCCTTTTTTAATTATGACAGTTGTTCCCAGTGCCAGTGCTATTCCTGCGAGCAGCTGGTTAGAAGCTCCGAATATAGGCCAGATTGTAGATACACTTCCTCCGTAAACAAGGTAGCCCCATGAGAAGGAGATTAAGAAGCTGGAGATTATTATTCCTGGCCACCAATTCCTATCTGCAAAAGGCTTGTAAATTAAGCCGCCTGCTTCCTGCAGGAGGTATCTTCCTACTCTTGTTCCTGCATCTATTGTGGTCAGTATAAACAGAGCTTCAAACAGTATTATAAAGTGATAGATGTAAGAACTCAAGTGGGATATCCATGGTATTTTTTCAAATATATAAGTCATTCCAACTGCCAGTGTTACTCCACCACCAGGCCTTCCTGCCACATTTTCTCCTACCATGTTAGAGAGGTGTTGAAGCTCGACTGGGGTCATTCCAAGTTTTTCAAACACTTGTGGGGGAACGTTTATAGCGAAGTAGTCGGCTGGTATTAAGCTTGTTGCAGCAATCAAGGCCATCATTGCGACAAAACCTTCTGCCAGCATTGCTCCGTATGCGACAGGTAGAATGTCCTTTTCATTTTTGATCATCTTAGGCGTTGTTCCAGAAGATACTAGTGAATGGAAACCGGATATTGCACCGCAGGCGATTGTGATAAACACATAAGGCCATACTTTTCCGGGGATTATAGGACCACCGCCGGCTACATATTGAGTGATTGCAGGCATTCTTATTTCAGGATTTACAATTATAACTCCTATAGCAAGAAGTGCCATAACACCTAATTTGAGATAGGTGCTAAGATAATCTCTTGGCACAAGCAACAGCCATACAGGTAATACTGCGGCTGCAAAACCATAAGTTGCTAAAATCACTGTCATTTGCTTCGCATTAAAGGTGAGAAAATGCCCTAGAGCTGTCTTTTCAATATAGGGGCCAGCTACAACGGACAATATAAGGAGTAAAACGCCTATTACAGTAGCCCCTAATATGTCGTCCTTTCTTATATATTTCATGTGAATTCCCATGTACATTGCTATTAAAATTGTGGCTGCTACTGTAAAAGTACCCCATGGGCTGTTGTATAGAGCATTTACTACAACTAGTGCAAGTCCTGCCATTGCAAGCACAAGTATGAATAAGACCGCTATAGCTGTTGCTACACCCGATACTTTACCTACTTCTTTTCTTGCGATGTCTATTATGGAAGAGCCATCGTATCGGACTGATGCGAATAGGATTACCATGTCGTGTACTGCTCCTGCCAAAACTGCACCAATCAAAATCCACAGTGCTCCTGGCAAATAACCAAACTGGGCAGCAAGCACTGGACCTACAAGAGGACCTGCTCCTGCTATTGCTGCAAAGTGGTGGCCAAATAAAACCCATTTGTTTGTTGGCACGTAATCGTAGCCATTTTCAAGCCTGTAAGCAGGAGTTGTCCTATTTTCGTCAAATGCTAAAATTTTTGCTCCGATCCATGCACCATAAAAGCGGTATGCCAGGGCATATACGCTTAGTGCGATGATTACTAGTGTTAAGCCATTCATTGACCATCCCTCCTAAACAGAGTTGAAATACTTCATATTAAACTTTATCACATTAATTAAACGCTTTCAGCACTTTTAAGATGAAATAGCAAATTTCTAATATAAAAAGAAATAAGGAATAAATAAAAAGAAATGACAGGGATTAAGTCTCCCTGTCAAGGCCAAGTAAGTTTTTTAGTTCTTTTATTTGAGACTTGCTTACGGGTATCTGAGTTTTTTTGTCATCATCCATTACAAGCCAGTAAGTTCCTTTAAACCAGGGGAGTATTTCTAAAATTTTGTTAAAATTCACTATATAACTTTTTTGAACTCTGAAAAATCCCTTATCTTTTAATTTTTCTTCTAAACTTTTCATCGTTCCCCTGTATATAAAAGTTTCATTTTTAGTTTTTATCAGCACATTTCCTTCATGGGCTTCAGCAAATACAATTTGATTAAGGTCCAGAAGCTTTATTCTTTCATTTTTTTCTACGGCGAGCTTTTCAATCGGAATTTCAATTTCTTTGTATAAAGACCTTATTTTTTCTAAGGTTTTATACAAGCGTTGATGGCTTATAGGCTTTAGTAAATAGTCCACTACTCCTATTTCAAAAGCGTCTATGGCGTGGATGTCATAAGCAGTTACAAAAACCACAAAAGGAGGTTTTCCTATTTCAGAAATAGATGAAATATGTCTTGCCAGTTCACAGCCGTGTATTTTAGGGATGTTTATGTCTAAAAATATGACGTCTGGTTTTAGTTTTTCAATCAGATGTAATCCGGTTATTCCATTGTCTGCTTCTCCTACAACTTCTACGTCGCCGTATTCTCTTAGTAAATATTTCAATTCCTCTCTAGCAGGTTCTTCATCTTCAATAATTAGCGCTCTCAATATCTTCATAAATCTCATTCCTCAGTACATATATTTTGGGTATTTTAAAGGAGACTCTTGTTCCCTTTCCCAACTCACTTTCAATAGATAAAGCGCATTCTTTAGAAAAAGCTACAGTAAGCCTTTCATTGACGTTATAAAGTCCTATTCCTGCTCCTTTCCCTATCCCTTCTTTAAAGAGATTTTTAAGTTCTTCTTGAGTCATTCCTACTCCATCGTCTTCCACGTAGAAGTTTATATAATCTCCCTCATCTTTTATTTTTATCTTTACTGTTCCTTTTTCACCTTTTGGAAGAATTCCGTGTTTTACAGCATTTTCCACAATAGGTTGAAGGATAAAGGAAGGCATGTAGCAGGTGAGAATACTTACATCTATATCTTGATCTATGTTTAATTTGTCGCCAAAGCGGGCTTTTTCGATGTAAAGGTACGCATTTATATTGTTCAATTCTTCTTCGACAGTTATATATTTTCCTACATTTCTCAAGTTGTGCCTGAAATATTCACTTAGGTTTATGAGAAGTTCTCTAGCAATGCGAGGATTTGTGCGTATGAAAGATATAACTGTATTCAAGGAATTAAAGAGAAAATGAGGGTTTATCTGGGCTTGCAGAGCATTCAATTTTGCCTCGGTTGCCAATTTTTTCTGGTATTCCGCATCTGCAATTTCTAATTGGTAAGATATTAAATGACCTAATCCTTTTGCCAGTTCTATCTCAGCGTTTGTTATCATGTTGTCACGGGATTTTTTCCCACCCTTATAAAGTTTTAGCGTACCTACTAATTTATCATATTTGAAAAGTGGGACAATTACGGCAGAATTAAGTTCACAGTTTTCATAAGGACAGCCTATTTCTTCTCTGGATTTGGCTATTTTTATTTCTCCAGTTTTTATAGCTTCCTTTGTAGCATTGGTCAAAATAGGGCTTCCTGGCTTATGGTGATCAGATGCTATGCCCACATGAGCCAGTATCTTTTTCTTGTCAGTGATTGCTACTGCAGAGACGTTTGTGCACTCTAATATTATTTCTGCTGTTTTTTGGGCCGATTCTTCATTTAAACCTTTTCTCAAATAAGGAAGGGTTTTGGAGGCTATATCTAAAGCTACTTTTGCTTGTATTGCGGCAATTTGTTCTTTTTCATCAAATATGGATTTTATTATTATCATAAATATTCCTATGCCTGTTGCATTTACTACCATCATGGGGATTCCAACAATTTTTACTAATTCAACAGCTTGGTGAAAAGGTTTGGCTGTAGCAAGGATTATTAACATTTGAACGCCCTCTCCGATGAAACCTGCCAAAAAGGCATAGTCCCATGGTATATATTTACCTTTATAGTACCTGCGAATTATTCCACCTGCGAATCCTTCGAGTATAGTAGAAATACCGCAAGGGATTGCGGTGAACCCACCTAAGAAGAATCTATGAATGCCTGCTATAAGACCTGCTCCTAGACCCACAAAAGGACCACCTATAAGTCCTGCTACCATAGGGCCTACTACTCTTGAATTTGCTATTGCATCGTTTATAGGAACTCCTAAGTAAGTTCCTGCTATGCCAATTAGGCCAAATATTATCATAGTAACTGCTAAGTCTTTTTTTGTAAGAGAAGTATTATACACCATTTTTTTGAAAAATTCCGCTTTTGAAAGGAGAAAAGCCAAAAGAGCAATTATGCTAAACCTTTCTGCTAAAGTGATCAAAAGGTCATACATAGGAATTCACTCCAAAATAAAGGAATTTTTACATTTTTGTCGAAATTGTAAGGTATACTTGGTTATTTCTATTGTACAAAAATTTTTACTATACTGCAATGGATTATTTTAAGGAACAATTTTTAAACAATCTCGTCTAAAAATTTAAGAAGGAGGTCTGAAAGGTGGGAGAGGAAGAACTTCTGGAAAGAGCAAGAAATGGAGATGACGAAGCATTTAGCTTGCTTATGAAAAATTATGAGAAGTATGTATATAATGTCATATTGAGAATTGTGGAAGAAAAAGAAGAAGCAAAAGATATTGCCCAAGAAACTTTTATTAAAGCCTATATGAACATAAAAACCTTTAGGAAAGATAGCAGTTTCAAGACCTGGATTTATAGGATTGCTGTAAATACTGCTATGGATTATCTCAGGAGGAAGGCCAGATCGAAAATCGACCTTGTCGCAACTCATAAAGATGGATTAGAAGTAAAAAATTTTCAAATGCCGGAAGAGGTAATTGAGCAAAGACTCACTGTAGAAATGGTGAGAAAAGAGATAAGTAAACTTCCTGTGGATTACAAAGTAGCTCTTATTTTAAAAGATATAGAAGGAATGAGTTATGAAGAAATTTCTAATATATTAAAAATTAATCTTGGGACAGTGAAATCTAGGATATGGAGAGCGAGAAATCTTTTGAGGGAAAGGATAAAATCACTCCCCGAATTTTTAAGTTCCCAGGAAAGGGGCGAGAATAATGGATTGTAAAAAAGCCCTTGAACTCATGCATGCATATTTTGATAATGAATTAGCGGAAGGGGAAAGAGTGGAGTTAGAAGAACATTTAAAGAGTTGTGAAAGTTGCAGAAGGGAATTTTTGATGCAGGAAAGGATAATGGAAAATTTAAAGGCTTTTCCTGTAGAAGAGCTTCCAGCAGGATTTAATGAGTCTTTACATGAAAAAATAGCTACATTAAAGAGAAAAAAGGGGAACCGAAAGAAGAATTTTCTCGCTGGAATTTTAGCTGCTTCTTTACTTCTTATGACAATGTTTTTAGTTTATGATTTTGACGTTGGTTTAGAAAAATACAAAGGGTCCTCCTCAGATATTATCCAGATGGCTGGAACGAAAAGCATCGAGGAGAAGGGGATTGAAAGAAAACTTCCTGCAAATGTTTTAAGGGGAATTACAAAAATTGCTTATATTGACATAGAAGTAAATGATTTAAATAAGGAATCTGAGGAAATTGTTAAGATAGTAAAAGAGGAAGGAGGAAGTGTGGAGAGCTACACCAAAGAAGAAGGGGAAGTAAAATTTACTTTTAAAGTCAAAGAAGAAAGATTTGAGAGAATAATTTCTGAGTTAAAAAACACAGGGAAGTTTACGAAATTTCAGATTACTACTAAAGAGATAGAACAACCTAATAATTGGGCTACGATAAACCTTTCAATAAAAAAAGGAAAGGACTTTAAACCGATTGTCATTACAATTTTGAGCCTTTTAGGTGTAATTTTTGGGGTTTATAAAGGGTATATTTATTTTAAAAGGAGATGAGAATTTACATCTTCTTTTTTTTGAGGTATATTAAAATACATGAAGGAGAATAAATTAAACGGGAGTGGTTAAATGGAAAAGTTTTTGTTAATTGATGGTAGTAGTCTTATGTATAGAGCCTATTATGCTTTACCTATGCTCACTACCAGCGAAGGATTGCATACAAACGCTTTATATGGCTTTACGATGATGTTGTTAAAATTATTGGAGGAGGAGAAACCCGATTACATAGCTATTGCTTTTGACAAAAAGGCTCCTACTTTCAGGCACAAAGAGTTTAAAGAGTACAAAGCCACAAGGCAGGCAATGCCAGAAGAACTTTCTGAACAGGTAGACCTTTTGAAGGAAGTAATCGATGGTTTTAATATAAAAACTCTGGAATTGGAAGGATATGAAGCAGATGACATAATAGGTACTGTTTCAAAGATCGCAGAAGAAAAAGGACTGGAAGTCGTGATAGTCACGGGGGATAGGGACGCTTTGCAACTTATTTCTCCTAAAGTAAAAGTAAAAATTTCAAAAAAAGGAATAACACAAATGGAGGAATTTGACGAAAAAGCTGTAATAGAAAGATATGAAATAACTCCAAGACAGCTTATAGATTTGAAAGGTTTAATGGGCGATAAATCAGATAACATTCCAGGTATACCAAACATAGGAGAAAAGACTGCTATAAAACTTTTAAAAGAATTCGGTTCGGTGGAAGGAATACTTGAGAATACCTCTAAGCTGACAGGAAAGCTCAAAGAGACCATAGAACAGAATATAGAGCTAGCCCTTATGAGTAAAAGGCTGGCTACTATAAGTAGAGATATTCCTATTAAGATCGATTTTGAAGAATACAGATTGAGAGAATTTAATTACGCAAAGTTATGGGAACTTTTTAATAGGCTTGAATTTTACAGTCTTCTGGATAACATAAAAAAGGGAGTTTCACAGACTGTTTCTGCTGCCGTACCACAGAAATGGGAAAAAGTAAATATCATAGAGGCTTTGAAGCTTTTAGAAAAAGCTAAAAATATAGCTTTCTATCCTCTTATGTATGAGGGGGAAATAAAAAAGATAGCATTTTCTTTTGATGGTGTTACTTTTTACTCGGATATTGAAAATTTAGAAGATTTACGAGGAGTGTTCGAAAGGGAAGATTGTGAATTTGTTTCTCATGAAATAAAGGATTTCTTAGTAAAACTTTCATACAAAGGGATAGAATGTAAAAGTAAATATTTAGATACGGCAATAATGGCTTATCTTCTGAATCCTTCCGAGTCTAGTTATGATTTGGACAGGGTTTTGAAAAGATACCTTAAAGTCGATGTACTGTCTTATGAAGAAGTATTTGGAAAAGGTAAAGACAGGAAAGGGTATGGTGAAATAAAAGAAGATATTATAGCTGAATACATATGCAAGAGGTGCAGTCACCTATTTGAATTAAAAGATAAACTCATGAGTTTTATTAAAGAAATGGGTATGGAGGAACTTTTACTGGAAATAGAGATGCCGCTTGTGGAAGTTTTAAAAACAATGGAAGTAGCTGGATTTACTCTTGACAGGAGCGTTTTAAAGGAACTTTCAGAAAAAATAGATGAAAGAATTGCCGAAATATTGGATAAAATTTATAAAGAAGCGGGATACCAATTTAATGTCAATTCTCCCAAACAACTCGGTGAATTCCTCTTTGAAAAGCTGGGACTTCCTGTTATAAAGAAGACAAAAACAGGTTATTCCACTGATTCCGAGGTGCTAGAGCAACTTACTGCCTATAATGACATTGTAAGTGATATAATAGAGTATAGACAACTCATGAAACTCAAGTCTACATATATAGAGGGTTTTTTGCCGTTGATGGATGAAAATAATAGAGTACACTCTAATTTCAAACAAATGGTGGCGGCTACAGGGCGAATAAGCAGTACAGAACCTAATCTACAAAATATACCTATAAGAGAAGAATTTGGAAGACAAATAAGAAGAGCATTTATTCCTAGGACGAAGGACGGTTACATTGTTTCGGCAGATTATTCCCAGATCGAGTTGAGAGTTTTGGCACATCTTTCTGAAGATGAAAAACTGATAGAGGCTTTTATGAAAAATGAAGATATACACACGAGAACAGCTTCTGAGGTTTTTAAAGTGCCTCCAGAAAATGTTACTCCTGAAATGAGGAGGGCAGCTAAAGTAGTAAATTTTGGTATAATATACGGGATGAGCGATTATGGTTTGGCTAAAGACCTTAAGATTTCCAGAAAGGAAGCTAAAGAATATATTGACAACTATTTTGAGAAGTATAAAGGTGTGAAAGCATATATAGAGAGAGTTATTAGATTTGCCAAAGAAAATGGTTATGTTACAACTATAATGAACAGAAGGAGATACATCCCTGAAATAAATTCGAGGAATTTCACTCAGAGGGCACAAGCAGAGAGGTTGGCCATGAATACTCCTATACAAGGAAGCGCTGCTGATATAATAAAAATGGCAATGGTAAAAGTGCATCGGGAGTTCAAAAGGCTTGGTTTAAAATCGCAGCTTATATTACAAGTTCATGACGAACTTGTGGTGGATGCTTATAAGGATGAAGTGGAAGTGGTAAAAGATATATTAAAGGAAAATATGGAAAATGTGATAAAACTCAAGGTTCCGTTGGTGGTGGAGATTGGAGTAGGTTCTAATTGGTTTTTAGCTAAGTGAGGTGAAAATATGAAGGTGGTTGGGCTCACGGGAGGTATTGGGTCAGGTAAGAGCACCGTATCAAGAATTTTGTCGGGATTGGGTGCCAAGATAATAGACGCAGATTTGGTCTCCCGTGAGATAATGTCGAAAGGACAAGAGGCATATAATGAAATTGTGGATTATTTTGGAGAAGGTATTTTAGATGAAAGAGGGGAGATTGACAGAAAAAAACTGGGTTTGATTGTTTTTGGAAATGAACAAAAACTCAAGAAATTAAATGAAATTACCCATCCAAAGATAATAGAAAAAATAAAAGCAATGATAGTGGAAGCGAAGAAGGAGGGAAATTACAGGTTAATTGTGGTGGATGCCGCTCTTTTAATTGAGACAGGACTTTATCAAATGATGGATGAAATTTGGATGGTAGTTGTGGACATAGAGACACAAATAAAGAGGATTATGGCAAGAGATGGATTCTCTTATGAAGAAGCCCTTAAGAGGATAAGAAGTCAGATGCCTTTGGAGGAAAAGATAAAATATGCTGATTTTATAATAAACAACAGTAAAACATTAGAAAAGACAGAAGAACAAGTAAAACTTCTATGGTCAAGATTTGATCGGAGGAATTGCTTTGGTTAAGAAATATGTACTTTTTTTGTTGGTAATTTTAGCTATTTTTTTAACTTTTGAGGCAAGTAACCACTATATTTTAAAGAAATTTTATCCTTTAGAATATAAAGAGTCTGTAGATACCTGGGCTAAAAAATTTGGAGTAGATCCATATCTTGTGTTTGCGATTATAAAAGTGGAAAGCAATTTTAATCCTAATGCTGTGTCTGCTAAAAATGCTGTAGGGCTCATGCAGATACTACCGGAGACCGGGCGATGGATTGCTGGGAAAATCGGTATTAAAGGTTTTAGAGAGGAAATGCTTTTTAATCCCGACACTAATATTAAAATGGGGACATGGTACCTTAGTTATCTTTTGAAAAATTTTGGTGGAGATTTAAAATTGGCATTAGCAGCCTACAACGGTGGATGTGGAAATGTAGACCTTTGGCTAAAAGATAAGAGATTTTCACAGGATGGAAAGAGACTACATAATATTCCATTTCCTGAGACAGATAGATATGTCAAGAAGGTATTGACGGCCTATCAGATTTACAAGTTTATATATACAAAAAAGTGAAGAAAACTGGTATAATAGTAATCGTTAAAGAAGAAAAAATATTAGGTAGGGAGGCTACAGATGAAAAAGTTAAGATATCTAAGGGATTTAAAAGAAGTAAAAATTGACGAGCAAAGAGAATTTTTTTCTGCTACCCATGAGGAAATAAAAAACGCATGGACTACTGACGTTTATTTTTTACGTACACAGGATATTTTGACCTATTTAGGTGTGCAGGACAAGGTCGTTACTGCGGAAATATTTCCTAGGAAAAAGGGAATTTTTGCAGGACTGCCCGAAGTCATGAGCCTCCTTAAGGATAAAGAGGTGGAGGTTTGGTCATTAGAAGAAGGAGAGGCATTTGAGCCGAAAGAGACTGTTATGAGAATAAAAGGTCCTTACAGTGAATTCGGAGTATATGAAACAGCTATTTTAGGGATTCTAGCTAGTTCTTCTGGATGGGCTACTGCAGCACGAGAGCTCAAAGAAGTGGCAAAGGATAAGCCTGTCTTATGTTTTGGTGCAAGGCATGTCCACCCTGCCGTAGCTCCTGTCATGGAAAGGGCTGCTTTAGTTGGAGGAGCTGACGATGCTAGCTGTGTGTTGGGAGCAAAATTGATGGGTAAAGAACCGAGGGGTACAGTGCCTCATGCGGCCTTTCTCATAGCTGGTGATACTTTGGAAGTGGCAAGGGCCTATAGAGATATAACTTCTCCAGAAGAAAAAATTACAATCTTAGTAGATACATTTAAGGACGAAGTGGAAGAAGCCTTAAGAGTCGCTGAGTTCCTTGGAGACAGACTGTACGGTGTGAGGCTTGATACCCCTTCTGAAAGAGGAGGAGTTACTCCTGATTTAGTTTATGAATTAAGGCAAAGGCTCAATCAGAAAGGTTTTTCTCATGTTAAAATCATAGTTTCAGGTGGTCTTACTCCTGAGCGAATTGCTCTTTTGGCAGAGAGCGGTGCAGATGCTTTTGGAGTTGGAAGCTATATATCTGATGCCCAGCCCATCGATATGACGATGGACATAAAAGAAGTAGAGGGGATTCCTGTAGCAAAAAGGGGGAGAATTCCAGGAATAATAGAAAATAAAAAGTTAAAGAAAGTCAAGTAAGTCTCGGGGATGATTTTTTATGAAAAGATTTTTGCTCCTTGTCTTTATTTTTATATTTCTTCTTAGTGGATGTAAGATTGGACCTTCAGGAATTGCAGAAAGTCCCCAAAAAAAAGAAGAATCACAAGAAAAGTCGAAGGAGATAGTGCAAGAGGGAGGAGTATTAAGAGTTAATATAACTCCTTTTGATACCTTAAATCCCTTTTTGAATGATAATGAAATGGCAAGGCAACTCCTTAATCTGACAATGGAATCTCTTATAACCATGGATAAGAGTTTAAAGCCTCTGCCTCTTCTTGCTTATAAATGGGAAATAAAGGGACTTAATATAAAATTTTATCTTCGAAGGGATGTAAGGTGGCAGGATGGAGAAAGCTTTACAGCAAAGGACGTAAAGTTCACAATGGATTCTTTTCTCGATGCTAATTCAAAAAGTCCCTATAAAGACTTGATAAAGAATTATATTTCTTCTTATAGAGAAATAAGCGACTATGAGTTTGAGGTAGATTTAAGTTCTCCTGTTGCGAATCCATTGGCTTTATTTATTTTTCCGATTGCTGCTTCCCATCAATATAAGGAGAAGAGTGATATTGGCAATTCCAGTTTGGTCCCTATTGGAACAGGTCCATATAAGATTGTTTCTTATGAAGAAGGAAATAAAGTTATATTGAAGGAAAATAATGATTATTGGGGTAAGAAACCCTATATTGAAGAAGTGGACTTTAAAATAGTTTCAGATGAGAATGCTATGATTTCGTCTTTTTTGAGTAAAGAGGCAGATTTTACTTTTGTAAAAGATTTTGATTGGGACAAATACAGAGAAGACTCGAAAATAAACATATATAAATATCCTCGACAAATTTACGTGTTTCTAGCACCAAATTTAAAAAAACAAGTTTTTTCTGATGTAGCTGTAAGAAAGTCTATAGCTTATAGTATAGATGTTGATAAGATTCTAAGAGAAGTGTATTTTAAACATGGTTTAAAATCTGATGTTCCAATAAGACCAGATTCATGGCTTTATAGCCCTAAAATTGCATCTTTATATAGTGTAAAAGAAGCCCAAAGGTTATTAAAAGAAGCTGGGTGGTCACAAATTAACGGTCTATGGACAAAGGGGAATACTAAGCTTGCTTTTAATTTACTGGTAAATACTGACAACCAGTATCTTTTGAAGGTGGCTCAGATTATAAAGGCTAATTTAAAAGAGATGGGAATTGAGATAAATGTAATTTCTGTTTCTTGGGACCAATTACTGAAATCGATCTTTTCTGGAAACTTTGATCTGGTTTTGATGGAATGGAATTTGAATTATAATCAAGATATCTCTTCTTTGTTTATGACAAAGGGCAAAGATAATTTTATGGGGTACAGCAATCCTAAAGTGGATGAACTTTTTAGACAAATTTTTCTTTCCACTGATGAAAAGAGTTTAAAAAGCAGTTATTACAAATTAGGAGAATTGATATCTGACGAACAACCAGTGATAGGCCTCTATTATATAGAAGGCGCTGTGATGTCTTATGATTATGTCAAAGGCATTGATCCAACTTCTTTTAACGTCTTTAACAATATTGCAAATTGGTATTTAAAAAAATAGTATTGACAGGTGGCGCAAAAGATTATATAATTTATGACGTACAAAGACGTTCTGCGGCGGTGGCGGAACTGGCAGACGCGTACGTTTGGGTGTACGACGACTCAGTGATTATATCAATACTGGAACTAATGAATAATCTCGCCACCTTGACAAATGAGGTAGATAGCAAGTATAATAAAAAAGTACAGGCGGGCGTGCTGGAATTGGCAGACAGGCGTGTTTGAGGGGCACGTGGGAGGTAATCCCGTGTGGGTTCAAGTCCCACCGCCCGCACCAATGGAAGAAAGGGAGTTTTTCCCTTTTATTTTTTTGTATCAAAAAGATTAATTTTTTATAAAATATATTAAGAAAAGATTAAATTTTTTAAGAAAATGTAATGTAAACATTGACTTTGAAATTTTCCTGTGATAAGATAAGAAAAAAGGACTTTGCAATCTTGCCGAATCCGAAAGGTACGGAGGAACCGCTTTTTGGGGTTAATCTGCGGCTTTGCCGCAGTAGGGATGCCTTCTGTCCCGCACCCGACAGCTAACTCCGGAGGCATTAAAGGAAGGAGATTTGCAAAATGGAATCAAAACTAGGAAAAGTTATCTTTGGTGTCTCTGTTTTTGGCATGACGCTGATAGGTAATGCTTTCCTGCATCCAGTTTTTGGAGAGGGATTAGGGGTTGGGAAGGTTACGGGAAATTATGTGAATGTAAGAAGCGAAGGTTCTCTTTCAGGCAGCGTAATTACCCAGGTTAACAGAAACGAAACGGTTACTGTTTTAGAAAAACAGGGGTCTTGGTACAAGATTAAGCTCCCTGATGGCAGAGAAGGATGGATTTACGCGGATTTTCTGGCAGTTAGATCTCCTCTCCCAACTTCTCGAGAAGAAACGAGAGATGCGAATGTAGGGATTGTAACAGGAAGCTATGTAAATTTAAGAAGTGAAGCCAGTTTGTCGGGGAAAGTATTGAGGCAGCTTTCCAAAGGCACGCAGGTTGCAGTTTTAGAGAAGGAGAATGGATGGTACAAGGTAAGGCTTTCAGATGGACAAGAAGGATGGATTTATGGACAGTACTTAGCGGTTCGGAATGGATCCACTGCATCAAGAGGGGATGTTGATAGGAGTCTTGTAGATAAATTAATAGATTATGCTAAATCATTTTTAGGAACTAGATATGTTTACGGCGGGAGTTCTCCTAGAGGATTTGATTGCTCAGGGTTTGTCTCTTATGTGTTTTCAAATTTCGGTTTTAGCTTACCTAGGACGGCTGACGAGCAGGCTAATGTAGGAGACTTAGTTAGCCGAGATGTTTTGGAAAAAGGAGATCTGGTATTTTTTAAGACTCTGGGCAGTAGCATTATAAACCATGTAGGTATATACATCGGGGATGGGCAGTTCATCCATGCTTCTTCAGGAGCTGGAAAAGTTATTATAAGTCCTCTTAATGAAGGGTATTACCTTTCTCACTATGTAAAAGCTAAAAGGGTGATTAAGTAGAGCACTTTGTAGTGCTCTTTTTATATTGACTATTTTAAGTTATTGGTATATCATATAATACTGTACACGACATACCTTTTTATGGAAGGAGATACCTTATGAGGACGGTAAGGGAAGATGTAAGAAATATAGCGATTATTGCTCATGTTGACCATGGTAAAACTACTTTGGTAGATGCTATGCTCAAGCAGAGTGGCATATTCAGATGGAATGAAAAAGTGGAAGAGAGGATACTCGACTTTAACGACCTCGAAAGAGAGAGAGGCATAACTATATTAGCCAAAAACACGGCAGTCAGGTATAAAGATGTAAAAATAAATATAGTTGATACGCCGGGACATGCCGATTTCAGTGGAGAAGTTGAAAGGGTTTTAAAAATGGTAGATGGTGTATTGCTATTAGTAGATTCTTTTGAAGGGCCAATGCCCCAGACGAGATTTGTGTTGAGCAAGGCCTTAGAACTTGACTTAAAGCCCATTGTTGTAATTAGCAAAATTGATAGACCCGATGCAAGGCCCAATGAAGTTATCGATGAGGTTTTTGATTTATTTATAGAACTTGGAGCAAATGATGACCAAATTGATTTTCCTGTGGTATATACTTCAGGTAAAGAAGGAATAGCCATGCTGGATTTGAAAGAAGAGTCTCATGATTTAAGACCGCTTTTTGAGACTATAATAAAATACATTCCTGCTCCTTCAGGTGATATGGAAGGGCCTTTGCAGATTATTGTTACTACGCTGGATTATGATGAATATATAGGACGAATTGCTATTGGAAAAGTGATAAGAGGGAAAATCAAGGTGGGAGATGAAGTAGCTATATGCAAGTTAAACGGTAATATACAGAAATTTACCATAAACAATATATACCAGTTTGAAGGATTGAAAAGAGTACCTGTTGAAGAGGCAAGGCTAGGAGATATAGTGGCTGTTTCGGGAATTAGCGATATTGAGATTGGAGAAACAATAGCGGATAAAGATAATCCTGAACCCGCTGATTTTGTTAAAATAGAGGAGCCTACTGTGTCCATGACCTTCAGTGTGAATACAAGTCCTTTCGCAGGATTAGAAGGGAAATATGTGACTTCTAGGCATTTAAGGGAAAGGCTCTATAAAGAGCTGGAGACAAATATAGCACTAAGGGTGGAGGAAACAGATTCACCTGATTCTTTCAAGGTTTCCGGAAGAGGGGAACTTCATCTTTCTATCTTAATTGAAACCATGAGAAGAGAAGGTTATGAGTTACAGGTTTCCAAGCCTACTGTGATATTTAAAGAAGTAGATGGGGTAAAAATGGAACCTATTGAGCTTTTAACCATAGATATTCCAGAGGAATACATGGGAGTCGTAATAGAAAAATTAGGACCCAGGAAGGCGGAATTGATGGATATGCACACTCTAAAGCCTGGTACCATAAGGCTTAAGTTTAAGATTCCTACAAGGGGTTTGATAGGCTACAGATCGGAATTTTTGACTGACACAAAAGGAAATGGAATAATGACCTCTGTATTTTACGGTTATGAACCTTACAAAGGTGAAATTCCATCCCGATCAAGAGGAGCACTTGTTGCTTTTGAGACAGGTGTCGCTACTACTTATGGTCTTTATCATGCCCAGGAGAGAGGTACTCTTTTTATCGAACCGGGTACAAAAGTGTACGAAGGCATGGTCGTTGGAATAAATTCTCGAGGTGGAGATATTGAAGTAAATGTGTGCAAGAAAAAGCACGTTACAAATCTAAGGTCTGCAACTGCTGAAGAAACTTTAAGGCTTTCACCTGTAAAAAAGATGAGCTTAGAGGAAGCTTTAGAGTTTATAGATAACGATGAATTGGTGGAAGTCACGCCACTGAGCATAAGGATAAGAAAGAAAATTCTAGATTCACAGCAGAGGTATAAAAGTGCAAAACAAAAATAATGGGGAGCCTTAGGGCCCTCTCTCAGACTGTTGACAAAATAAAGAAGTGGCATTTTGTGTGTAAATGCGACT
>NZ_JBNATX010000021.1:0-35316 GCF_049701115.1 Caldanaerobacter sp.
GGTCTCCAAAACCGTGGGCTGCGGGTTCAAGTCCTGTCTCCCCTGCCATTATTGTGCCTAAAATCAAGAGATTCAAGGATGGATAAATATAACAAATACAAAATTAAGCTTAAATTGGGGACAGTTTGGTGACAAAATCAACCGAAAATATCTAAATAACACAAAAATATACCAGGCTATCAAGCCTGGTTTTTATTTTTTTCAAATAAATAATTTGCAATTTTGTCAGCAGCGTTTCTGTCCGCTGATTTCAATGCATGAGCATATATGTTCATGGTAGTAGATGCATTACTATGTCCTAATCGTGCCGATACAGTTCTTACATTCTCTCCTGCATTAATTAATAAAGTTGCAGACGTATGCCTGAGTTGATGAAATGTTATTCGCCGTAACCCATGTTTTTCTAAAAATTTAGGAAACCATTTTGTGAAGGTATATGGATACATGGGTTGTCCATTCCATTGTGTAAATACATATCCTGTATCAATCCACATACTTCCCTTTTTCAGCCTCTCGATATTTTGTTCTTTTTTATATTCTCTAAGTAAATCCATTATTTCTTTTGGCATAGCTATTAGTCTTTTTGATGTTTCTGTTTTAGGATCTTTAGTAAAGGTACCTTCTCCAGGCAAATATTGATTTGCCTGTTCTATTTTTATCGTGTTATTCTCAAAGTCAACATGTTCCCACTTTAATCCCATAAGCTCACCAATACGTAATCCTGCTGCTAGAGTAACCATAACCGCAACCTTGTATTTTAATTTCTCATTTTCAAGTGCTTTGATGAGTTTTTTAACCTCTTCTTCATTATAGTAGCCAGCTTCTTTTTTGGGGACTTTCGGTGGTTCAATATTAGAAGCCGGATTCGAAGAAATAAGCTGCCATTTAACTGCATCTTCAAAAATGGCATGAATAAGACGATAATGATGTTTTATTGTTTGAGGTGATAAACCACCTTCTTTACCATCTAATCTTGCACCATCCTCTTTTAACATATTCAAAAACTCAAGTATATGTACAGGTTTAATTTTGTTTAATTTCAAATGCCCTAATGCAGGAATTATGCGTTTTTCTAACATTTCTTTGTAACGATGTAGAGTTTTTGGAGCTAAATTATCCTCCGCATATTCTTTTAGCCATTTTTCAACAAATGCTTTAAAAGTTAATCTGGAAGGTTCAATGAACGTGTTGCCTTCAATCTCTGCGATAAATTTAGCAAGCTCTTTTTCAGCCTCTTTTAATCTTGCTGCTTCTGTTTTGCCGTGTACTTTTATCGTTTTAGTATATTTTTTCCTTTTTCCATCAGGCCCATATCCAGCAGATACAACAAGCCGATATGAATTCTCACCTCGTTTTTCAATCGAACCTGGCATAATATCACCTTTTGTGTTTATATTTTTATATTAATTCATTCGACATTCATTACCGAAATCCTCTATTTTCTTATCATAAAATAAAAAAACAGGCCCCGAAGGGCCCCAAGCACAAGGAAGAGGATTATTCAGTTTGCTTAGCCCATTCTTCTCCGAACGTGTCTTTAAAAGCTCTTACAGCTGCTTCTATGAGCCCTTTCACTTCTGCGTCTGTAAACTCTAAACCTAATTTTTTAAATTGATTCACAAGCCATTCAGCAGCTTTATTATACTTTTCTTCACCTTTTAAAACATCTCTATAAACCTGTTCTACAAATTGAACAGCAATAGCTGCAAGTTCTTGTTTTGTTTCCAATTCTATTTCTATTTGCTTTAGTTTTTCTGCGCCGACTTTTTTCTTTAAAAATGCTACTAAATAAGCTGCTGCAAGCGTAACAATTAAAAGCAACAGATTGTATAAGACGTTATACCATAATTCAGACATTACTTATTCCCTCCTATAAATTTCTCATAAAGTCTATGCAATACTACTGCAAGCTCTTCACGGGTGATGTTTTTGCCTAAGCCAAAAGTTCCATCGTCATAGCCTTTCATAAGCCCCACATTTTTCGCCCATTCTATGTCCTTGATTGCCCAATGGTTGTCAGGAACGTCCTTAAAGAGTTTTCCCATAATCTTTTCCTCCTTTTTCTGTAATCCGAAATATTTCGCTATTCCTTCCGCATGTGCTACAGCTATTGCTTGTAGAAAGTCTTTATTTTTAAGCTTATTTGCATCGTTTATGTTGTCGATAAAACCATTTTCTGTAAGGATTGCTGGCATTTTGGAAAGCCTTAAAACAGCAAAATTTGCTCTTTTCATTCCTCTGTTTGTAAATGCCGTTGCTTTTATTACCTCGTTGTGAATATGTCCCTGTAATTTCACTGCGTCTGTATTAGCATTTATGTGTATAAAGCTTTCAAAACCAGTACCACCGCCAGAATTGATGTGTACACTCACAAAAATATCAGCGCCCCAAGTATTTGCTTTTTCTGCCCTGTCCGCTAAATCTAAAAAAGCGTCGAATTCACGGCTTAAGCGTACTTCTATGTTTGTGTAGTTGTCTAGAAGATATTGCCGTATCATTTTGGAGATTTCAAGCGTCAAATCTTTTTCCTTTAGTCCATTTCCAACAGCCCCAGAGTCCTTCCCACCATGTCCGGGGTCTATGAAAATTCTATATGCCATCTTTGTTATCACCACCATTCTTTTCGTTTTCGCCAAACCGTATTTCATGCTTTTTTATCGTCGCAAGCATCCACAACTCTCCTGTCGTGAATGCAAACCAAGCCCCGATGAGCGTGGTAGGCTCTGTACCTACCCGCAAAAACACATACAAAACTGCTGCTGTAAAGAGTGTGTTTAGCAGTATCACAAGTGCGACGATAAATTTAGAATATTTCATTTTCCTCCACTCCTTACTCTCTCGAGTAACTCATCTATTTTTGCATCCTGCTTAACTAAAGAGATTTGCAGCTGTTGTATTACTTCTAAGAGTTTTTGCATTGTTTTTGTGTTGTTGTCAATCACTTCTGCTATTTGTTGTTCTCTTTTCTTTGTGTTGAACAGCGTTATCACGTACAAAATGCCTGCTACTGCGAAAGCAGCAAGGCCATAGTCAATTACAGCCGTAGGTTCCATCCGCATCATCCTTTCCTACAGAGTCAAAAATAAAAAGCAGACGTAGACCTGCTTTATGGCTGTATCAGTGCTTGTAATATTTCCTGCTTTTCTTCTTGTGTCAAAGCTGGATAGTCAAGTAAAATTTCTTCTGCTGTTTTATTTTCCGTTTCCATGCGAAATTTAACTACACGCACAAAAATGTTTTTCTTCCACGTCGGCATAGCCATTATACACCACCCCCAAGAAGTGTCGCTATTGCTATTTCAAGGTCAATTATACGTTGTTCAAGTGGGTTTGGTTCAGGTGGAGGTGGTACGGGTTCTTCTACTTTTGTAAAAGCCCCTGTTGCAGGGTCATATACAGCTCCGATAAGTGTTGTATCGTATGTGTCTAAGGGAATTAAATTAGGATGTTCCACTTTATCTGCCAGCATAGATATACCAATCACCTTATTATTTTCGTCAATTTGTGCATAAATATATGTCATTGTCAATCACTCCCTTTTTACGCGAATTCAACAAGTTGCCAAAAATAGTCTACCGAAAACAAATTAGTTGCACTATTATGATATAAAATCCTTAAAGTGTTACTATTAATAAGCGTTCCTGCTGCTGCCGTATATATATAATATTCGCTACTACCTGCAACCACAGCAAATCCTTGTACAAAAAGAATGCTTTTAGATAAGTTTACTGGACTTATTGTGATATCTACATATTTGCTAAAAGTATATCCGCTTCCCCTCTGTATTGACCTTATTATATTAGGTTGAAATTCAATTACTTTCCACACAAAACTGCGATATACATAGTCTGCTGCATTAGGTGTGTTTTGATAAGAGCCTACTACAACGGAAATTTCATTAGATGCTGAAAAATAAGCATTTTTAAGATATAAATACCAGCTTGAAGAATATGCTGCGTAAGGCTCTATCAATATGATAGCTTTGTTCGTGTCTACAGGATTTATCGGAATTTTTACTGTGCCATCTGCCCATCCAGATGTTCCACTTTGAATGCTTTTTATAAATTTTGTTCCATCTATAACCAAATTCCCTGTCTTTTTACTTCCCCCTGCATAAAAAGTCTTCCCCGACAGTACATCTCCTTCAACTGCCGTTGCATCGGTAGATATTGCCCTTATCTTTGTGGCAAGCGTATCAAATGTATCTGTTGCTGCTGCACTTTGACCCATGCTTGTGATTGCGTTTGCTATTGCAGTTTTGCCGTTTTTTACATCACCTGCGATTTCATTTAATACATTTTCAACTGTTTTGGGACTGGAAGTAAAATTACCTGCCACATCTGCTACATCGATTGTTGCTGCTTTTTTAAGCTCTGCAATATTCCCTTCAATGCGGTTTAAATCATTTACAGTAACTGCGTCTTTAGCTGTCCAATCTGTCTTTGGTGTTTGCCATGCCATCTACATCACCTCTCTATCTACATAAAGCCTTTAGTTCTGCTAAAGCGCCTTCTACATTGTTTGATGTAAAGTATTTGTTCTCTATTTCTATTGTTGCTGCTTTTTTTAGTTCTGCTATATTACCTTCAATGCGGTTAAAATCAGCGTAATTAGGAAAGGCGGGAGTAGTCCAATTCACTTTAGGTATTATCCATGCCAATTATTCCACCTTCCTTCCGCTTTTAAATTCATCTGCACATTCACGACTGCAAAATACCTGTTTGGTTATACTATTTTTAAATTTCCACCATTGTGATGGCTTTGGCATAAAGATTTTACCGCAGTTTGCACATTGTACCTCTTTTCTTGAATCAAAACTTTTTACATAACAATCAAAACTACAATAAGCCTTATTTGTTCGTCCTATTTGTAAATAATATTTTTGGTTTTTACTTAACAAAAATTCTTTCCCACAGGTTGGGCATATATATTTTGAAATTATCTTACGTTGATTACCATGTAAAATCTGATGTTCATTATCATTTTGGAAAAGCATCAAATTCTCTATCCTATTATCACTTCTAATTCCATTAATATGGTGTACAACTTCTTCAAGATTTAAATGTCTACCAATAGCTTTTTCCATGATTAAACGATGTTCTAATATATACCCTTTAACGGCATAAGGATGATTAGGAGCATAAACCATTACATAACCATCTTTTCTTCTATATTTCCCACCTTTCCAATTATGTGGTTTACTTGCTTTAATATAATTTAATCTGCATTCATTTGAGCAAAATACTTTTTTGGCTTTGTTTTTTCTTAAAGACGTTCTCTGTTGCTTAGTTAATAAAAATTCTTTACCACAATAAGCACATGTTGCTTTCTTTGGTACATCATCTTTCCAATACGGGCTTATTCCCCCACTTATAGCTTTAACATAACATTCCCTACTACAATAAGCATGTTTTCTTAATCCTTTTTTTAATTTGTATCTTTGATTTTCAGACAACTTAAAAAGTTTCCCACAAAAATCACAATAATATAGCATAATTAACCCTCCTTATGCACGACGGCCAGCAAGACGGGCTCTTAGCGCCCCATCGTATTCAATTTCCTGTCTTATCACGTAATAGTCGTTCGTTTCTATGTTATCTATAACGCTTACTCTGTCGCCTAACAACAATGCAGGATTACCTCTCCACTCTATCTCACAATCCCGCCTTGGGTCTTTAAAGCTCTGCAAAAGCTTATTCGCTATTGTCTGTGCCATGCTTAGCGTCTGCACAAGCGGATTAGCTGGAAATGTATATCGAATAAGCCCATTATCAGTAATGCTTTGTGTATCCTGTGCTATTGCTTTTTCTTTGTTCATCACTTTTAGCGGCTGTGCATTCACAACTATCGTTACGCTTTCCGCTGACGTGCCGTTATTTTTGAGCGTTATATTTGCTCCCCATGCATAGTAGGTTACAGCGGTTATGACTGTGTTTGTAGCACCTTGCAAGCTCGCACTGGCATTTATGCACGGTGTTTGGTTGTAATATATCGTCAGCGTCAAGGTTTGTCCTGCTGCTATGCTAACAGGGTCATTGCTGCGATAAACTTCCTGCGTTACGTCGGGCCTTAGCGGTTGTGTCTCAACCTCTACATAGTTTGCAATCTGCCCCCACCTGACAGGATTATCCTTTCTGAAATAGTCATCAGGTGTTATTACCAAGTCAGCTTTTGTCTTGCTCGCAAGGTAGCTTGGCCCTTCTACCCTGATTACACCGTTGCGGTCACAGTAGACTTGCCCTAAACAAGCCTCGGCTATTTTCCTCAGCGCTTCCCTGTGCGATTGTGGCTCAAAGTATGCATAGGGCACAGTATACTGCTGTAGTTCTGTATCAACCCAGTATTCCTCTGGTTTTAGACCTGCGTCCTGAAGAATTGCAACCGCTAAATCGTATAGTGTCTTGTTTTGCTGCACTGTGCTTGTACTGTATGTGCTCTTCCGTAAAAGTTCCAGCCTGTCCCGTCCGGTCGTCTGGGCATACACGCCGTCCTCGGGAGCAGACCAGTCGCCAGACCAGAAGACACCGAGAGGTACCCATTCTTCGTGGTTGACCGTGAATTGTAAGTTATACACTCATACCACCGCCTTATATTTGCGGTACAGTTCCCGCAAACTGCTTGGCTAACTCGATTGCTTCTACCCTTGCCGCAAAGCCTGATGTTTTCTGCTTAACTACCTCATTGATTTGCTCTGGTGTCATGTCTGCTGTTACGTCCACAATTACTGGCTCTGTAAAGTAAACCTCGCCTGTGTCAGGGTTTTTGACGGTAGCGGTGGTAATGAGCTGTGCGTTATTGTTTGCCTCGAAAGGGGTAAACTCGATAATAAAGTTTGCCATTCTCCTTACCTCCTTACACTGATTTAAGCAGCTTTGCTTTAAGCTGTAGCTTCCTACCTGTCAGCACATCACCGTAATTTATCGGTAGCTTACCGCCATTTTGCACTTCTACCCAATCAGCTTGATTGTCCAGCTTTGCATATACGCTTCTTTGTATCCCGTCCGCATCCTCCTGCCAGCTTATCTTGCTGCCTACCGCCGTGCCTACTGCTGTCAAGTCATATTCGGGGCTTTGCCAGTATCCACCCTGCCCAAAGTTTAGGTTTCCGTCGAACCGCAATAGATACGTCGTCCACTCATCCACAGGCAACGCCTGTCCGCTTGCATACGCCGCCGCTATCTCCGCATCCGTCCTTGCTCTGTTGCTTATGCGGAGGTCGTCGATGAGGGAGTTAAGTTGGTAACTGCCATTAATCCACGAACCAATATAAGCAACTCTGGCAAAAGCCGAAGGAAGTGGCGCTACCGTGTTTGAAGCTACTACTACACCATCCACATACATCTTCGCCGTAGTAGTAGCTTTGTCCCAAGCGAGTGCAAAATAGTGCCAGCCGCTAGATACTGTGTATTCAGCATGCCAAAATATACCATCACTGTTAACAGTTTTTACATGCCACTTACCTGATGTTCTATTGAAGCCAAACCTCAACTGGTTTGGTTCACTTATAGATGAGTCGCTTACCACAAAAGTCATATTCCACCCAGAACCAGTAACCTTATGCACATTAGGGTCAACGTATACCCAGCATTCCACCGTCCCCTCCTGCGGGTTCAGCGCCCCAGCCGTGGGGATGGTCAGGGTCTCGGCTGCACGTGTACCGTCGATGAATGAGGTGGCGTAGGGCTTTTGTTCGAATTGAACGCCCGTAATGTAAGTAATTCCTGTGCCACTTATTACAAATCTTAATGATACAAACGCTGTTGTTGATTGTGTTGTAAATGTAAATGAAATTCTCTGCCATTGCCCTGCCGTGGTTAGGGGTGAATTTATTCCCCAATCTTTTATTACACTTCCAGTACTTGACCATTCAATAGGCCTGATTCCGATTGTCGAAATGGTATTACTTTGAATATATACCCAACCTGACAAAGTATATGTTGTATTAGGAGAAACGGAAATTGCACTTGTTCCTTCAAGGCTAAATACTACATTTGCATCACCCCTAGTTGTTACATTTGCCTGTACACCTGTAGCAAATGGGCAGCCTGTAGGTAAAAAAGTTACTCTTGAAATTGTCATTACTGCTCCACCGGTTGTTATTGTAATAATATTAGTCAAATCATTTTTAGCAAGTGGGTTAGGACATAAATTCGTCGTCCCCTCCTCCACCATGATTGCCTGACCGAATTTGCCATTTTCATAGCGGGGAAGGTTTGTGTTTACAAGCGTGCCGTCGCTTAGATATGCGACGCTGTTCCTTGTAAACGTCGGTGCAGCGACGCTGGGTAGCTGGAGTTTGCCGTCTACTACTACAAGGTTGTTAAGTGTACCCTGCGTAAAATCTACGCTTTGCTGTAAGTTTGTTCCTTCACCCTCTCCTTTCAGCCCAAGCCACGCTTTTATCCTTCTGTTTTGCTTCAAAAGCTGGTACAACGGGCTTTGCTTGTTTCCTGCATCAAATTTTCTTGTGCTATTATCGAGACGTATATCTATTTCGTTCGCACTGATATTCCCAACCGGCAAACTACCTTGTGACACTTCCCTTTCTTCCAGCAGGTGTATAAGCAGTATATCGTCGCCTTCATAGACTTCCTGTATGCTGGTGAAAAATTCAAGGATTTTTACCTGCCTACCGGGATGAGACCATTTCTTCACAACCAAGTCCATCTTTGTTACCTGCGTAATGGGATTAGCAAGCGTCTTTTGCCATACTACCTGCGTATTGCCAACAACCGTTTCTGTGTAGAGAATAGCCCCGCTTGCGTCATAGAGGTTTATGTCAAAGTCAACAGGATACTCGCCTCTCTTGCTGTCGCCTACTACTTTTAACTGCGTAATAGGACGACTAAAGAATGTAACTGTCAGCGTCGGATATGGTGCTGTAAAACTGCCGTCTGCTCCAGCCAATTGCGAACCCCACCAGCCCATCTGATGTGTTGTGGCTTCCTCTGCTGTAGAAGGTGCAAGGGCATATGTGCCGTCAAGAATCCATGAGCCGTCCAAAGATGCAATTTTAGCGAAAGGCTCGGCTACTGCATCGGCGGTTTGAGCAGGGTAGGACACGTTAGCTTGCTCAGATGCAGAAACCTGTATGCTCTGGTCCAAGAAAGGGTCTGTGTAATCGATCTGAATGCGACCATAGACTCTTCTTTCTGTCGCTTTCATTTGCTCTAAAAAATCCTGTGTTATCGGATACATATCACCACCTCATTATTGCTCAATAAAAGCAATTGTCACTTCCTGCCAATATCGTACACCATTAACTGTGTACCAAAGTGAAGTGTTTATATCTCCTGCATAACATATCATTGTTGCTGTGCCGCCTGCATCGGGATAAGAGAAAGAAAAAAACGGCTTATGTGCCGTTATGGTATCAATTATTTTTTTTAAGTCTTCGTCCTTTATCATTTTCCAAACACAATCTACACGCCTTTTTGTTGCTATTATTTCCATGACCATCTTTCCAGACGCTGTTCTTTCGGATTTTGTCAAATCATACCTACCGATTTTTATTTCCGCGGGGTCAGGCATACTAATGCCAGCTATACTAATCAATGCCATACTTACACCTCCTGCGGTCTAACAACAAGATTCATGCCTTGACGTTGCCCTTCTTTTATGATGGCAGGAAGTATAATACGTGCAAATGTAGTGCTGTCAATCTTCAGGACTATTTCTTTTTCAGAATTACTTTGTGTAACATTTTGTATCCTAAAAGCGTCTATTATTGCCTGATACACTGCTTGAGCTATATCGTCGCTACTTTGTGCTCTGCTAAGTGGTACTACCGCTTCAGGCCCAGCTTCGCCTATCATAGCTAATGTAGGTCTTGTTACTATGCCCCCCTCAGCTAACATGGGGATTTTTGATAAATTGAACCCAAAACTTTTGCCACCCAATCCCGGTACCCACTCTGGTATACTAAAATGTATCCTATTTAATCCGTCTATCATCCAGTTAATTGCTCTAATAATGCCATTTATGGGGGCTTTTATAGCTGCTTCTATACTGTCCCAAACTTTTGCAGCAGTATCTTTGATACTATTCCAAATGTTAGAAAGCTTTGTAGAAATGTCATTCCAAGTAGTGCTTAACCAGTTTTGGACAGTTGCCATCGGGTCTATTATATATTTTTTAATCACTCCCCAAGCGGAATTAGCTATTGTTTTTATCCATTCCCACTTATCATTTAGCCATGTCGATACTGCTTCCCATATTTCAATCGTTTTTGTTTTAACTGTTTCCCAGTTTAGAGCTACTACTGCTGCTACCAGTGTAATAGTAGCAATTACCCAAGCAACAGGCCCTAATGCTACAAACCATGCAGCAGCCATAACAGCAGCGTTAGCCATTGCTGTTATACCCATCCAAACCCATTTAGCGCCAAGCAAAACGAATTGTGCTATTTGTACAGCAACGCTTGCAACTGCCTGTACCTGCTGCATTATCCAAGCCGCTACAACTTGTGCAGCTCCAATACCAGCCTGTATACCTAACCATATCCAGTTTGCCCCTAACAGTGCAAACTGTACTAATTGAATTGCTACGCTTGCAACAGCTTGCCAACCTTGCATAGCCCATGCCAAAACTACTTTACCGGCATTAGCTAATGCTTGTATTCCTAACCACGCCCATTTTGCAGCTGTTAAAAGGATTTGCCCGACAATAGTTGCTCCGTGCACTAGGGCCGCTGCTCCCTGCATAACCCATGCAGCAACCATTTTAGCTCCGTTAATTGTTGCTTCTATCCCTGCCTTGATAAGGGCAGGTACTAACAATACCATAATAATACTTGCAATACCTTCGATTATCGGACCTATTGTTGTCCAATTATCTTTTATCCACTGTATAGCTCTGTTAACGGGTTCTATAGCTTGTTGTAGCCGCGCCCAAGCCGCTGAAGCCTTATCTGCTATGCTGCTGATTTGCTGCCCTATTCCTGTTGCTATATCTGCACCTATATCTCCGATACTTCCAATTACCGTTGTTGCTGGTATATCTACTGTTGGAGCTTCTATAGTACTTGCCGGACTCTGAGCTATCTGGTCTTGGATTTGGTGAACTTCATCAAAACTCTGTATATTATTTTCTGCAGCTTTTGCAGCGTCTTCCGTAGCTTTTGCAAGTTGTTCCTGACTGTTTGCGGCCTGCTGACCTACTTTACTTATACCTTGCTGGTTCTGCGCTATCTGTTGCCCTGCGCTTGCCATCGTTAGCGCCGATTTTGCCGATGCGAAGGATTGTGCCGCTGCTGATTTAAGACTGTTGGCAAGGCCCAGAACCGCATTTGCAGCACCCCTGAAGGCCGGAATAATAGCACTCACTCCATATATAATCAGACCAACCCCACGAACGACGAGAGATGCGCCATAAAGAGCTATACCACCAATAATATTCCATACGGATACCGCAAAAGCACGAAGTTTATCCCAGTAGTTGATAATAAGTATTGTTGCAGCTATTATGCCAGTTATGCTCAAAATGACAAGTCTTGCTTTGCTGCCAACAAAATATGTCAGAGCTTCCATAAGTGAAGCTGCCCCGCCCCGCCAAGAAGCAAAAGCGAAAGCTGCTTTTGCCGTCATAGAAGACAAAAGCGCAATCCCTATACCGGCAAAGGCACTTATTCGTACAAGCATGCTTAAACCCAATAATAATGGTCCTATTGATATAACACCTATTCCTAACCAAACAACTGTTGCTTTTAATGCTGGATTTAACTTTTCTAAAGAATCTGCAAAATTTTCTAACCACGTTGTTAACGTTTGTATTTTTTGTGTTATCCCTAAAGTATTATTAATCATTTCTCCAAAGTTAGTAGTTACTCTGCTTAGAACATCCAAGAGGTTTGACCATGAGCCAAGCAAAGTTCGAGACTGTTTTGCCATCATGCCACCAAAGTCTCTCTCCATAGCGCTGAGTATAGAATTTATTGCAATATTTGCAGGAATCAGTCCTTTTTCCGCTAGTTTCATGGTTTCGGGTACCGATTTGCCTATCGACTGTGCCAGATACCCCCATGCCGGAATACCTGCTTCTGTAAGCTGAAGCATTTCTTTAGCTGACACTTTTTGTTTCGCTTGCATTTTTGCAAGAGCAAGCGTAACCCTATCAATCATCTCTGCGTTACCGCCCATAGCCGAAATTGTGTCCCCGACTGCTGTTAACATTGGAATTATATCTTCGGCGGCAAAACCAAAGGCCATTAACTGCCTTGCTTGCTTTGTTAGGTCTTTAAATTCGAAAGGCGTTTTCTCCGCAAATTTAGCAAGCTGTTTTAAAAATTCTTGTGCTTTCTGTGCACCACCGAGCATGTTTGTAAATGCTATTTGTGTTTGTTCCATATCACCAGCCATTTTAAGAGCTGCTATCCCTGCTCCCAGTAAAGGTGTTGTTACCCCTAAAGTCATAGCAGTGCCAATATTTCGCATACTATCAGCTTGTTTTTGTATATTAACAACCGTCTTTGCCATTGTCTTCGTGGCCTGTTGTAAAGTTTTTTCGAATTGTGTAGCTGTTGCAACGAGCCTTACCGTTAATGTTCCAATGTTTGGCATTATATCACCTCACTTTTAAAAAGGACCTGCTTATAATTCAAAAGCAAATAATGTATAATAAAGATGGAAAATATTTTAGAATGGAGGTAGATTTTATGAAAAAAATATTAGTGCTGACTGTGCTATTCTTATTTTTATTCGCTTTGTTAGTGGGATGTGGTGGAAGCCCACAAAACAAAGAAACTTCCAGCACCACCACACCCACAAAAACAACACAAGTAAAACAAAAAGAAGATGCAGACGCTATATACAACAAAATTCAAACCGGAATGACTTTCGAACAAGTACAATCTCTTATTGGGAAAGAGCCTGTACAAAAGACTGAAAGCACCGCTGACACACCTGCCGGTAAGATTGAAATCAAAAATTACTCATGGCAGGTTGGCAAATCACTAATTACAGTCATATTTGAAAACAACAAAGTAACACAAAAAGTAAAAACAGACATGTAATTAGCCAAGTATTGATTTCCACATCTCGATAATTTTCTTTTGTTCTTCTACTGTTTGCTCCTGTTGTTTAGGTTTATCCCATATTGGCATGAAATCCTTAGGAGCAAACGGCTTTTTTTGTTTTTTAGGGTCGCGATTAACGTTAGCAATTGTAGAAGCAACAATGCCAGTTCGCAAATCCTCCACTTCGGTTCCCCAAGGCTCTAAAGTATAATAAACCATCCATTCTGTTAGCTCTTGACTGTCTATTCTTGACAACAATTCTTTTACTGTCATGCCTAAAGCTAAGGCCAGGCGGAAATAAAATCTCCGCTCTGGCCTTTCTCTTAGTTTTTTTGCATCTCCTCGAAGTCTTCTGGCCTCAATCCAGAAAGCTTTTGTGCTACCTGAAATATTCTATCAAGAGCAGTCGCTGATTTTTGACCAAGAATTTTTATATCTTCATCTGTGAACAAACGATTCCCATTTTCATCCACAACACACATAGCCACTAATTTTGCCCTCATATTCTCTGGATTAAATTCAGTTCTATTGCCTTTTCTAACAACTATGCTTGCTTCAAATTTATCTCTTTCAGCACCTGTTAAGCCTCTTACTCTAACTTTTCCACCCCACTCAGGAACTTCTACATCTTCAGTAGGTAAATCTTGAATCTGTAAAATTTGTTCTCTATTCAAATATGCCATAAACATCCTCCTTTAAATTTTTATATAGCGGTAAATGTAGGTTTGCCTACCACTTTTATTGTAACTTCTACTTGTATTGGATCGCCTTCTGATATTTCTTGAGGAGCATATCCTTTTACATAACCCGAAAATGCCCATTCTCCGCCATCTGGAAGTACTATTTTGTAATTTTTTATAGCTCTGCTATTAAAATCATTCAACAAATCCTTGTGGCCGGTATTGGTGCTGTCAAAATTTAGTGTCAATGATACTTCTCCGGCATCGAGAAGCCCAGGGATATATTTTTTGTAGCCGTCGGTTATGCCAAGGTCCTCTATTTCCACATCATCAGCTTCAAGTTGTGGGGGAGTAATACTTGCTACTTGTGCTATATCTACAAAAGTTCCCGCTGTTGCTCCTTCCCTCTGAAATTTTGTGCCAAGCCCTATAATTTCAGCCATTGTTAATTACCTCCTTTATGTTTTATTAAAACATCTATAGATACATTAAAAAGAGCCGTATCCGGCTCATACAAGTCAATTTCATTGGTGACATCAGCTACCATGATGTCAATATCACCGATTTTGCCTCTATAATCTCTAAAAGCAGAACGTAATTGTTCAGCCACAGCCTTTGCCTCGCTGTATTTTTTAGCATAGCATGAAAACTGTATTCTGCTCTGATTCCATACAGTCCCAGAAAGGTCTTTTTCATATATTCTCGAAACCCGAGAATATACAATTGCTGGATATGTTGGGTTTTGAGGTAAGAGAAGAGGATATATTCTGTTACCAACAAGAGCCGTTACTCCTGCATGTGTTGATACATAGCCATAAATTGCTTGTTCCAACATCATAGACCGAGCCTCCGCTTCAGCGATAATAGTATTGTTTGTCGTACATTTCCTTTAGACTCATCGAAAGCTGGCCTCATAAAAGGATGTGGAGGTACATTGCCTATCACTTTTCTTGTTGCCTTTCTTGTACCTCTCACCAATGCATGTCCGAACTCTACAAACAGGGCATAGAAAGCATCTTTATGTGGGCCAATGTTAATCGTCGCTTTATTTCTGCGAGTGTTTTTAGAATCCACTTCTTTCAATATGTGCGATTTCAAGAAACCGGTTTTTTTTGGTGCTTTTTCTTCTATGGCTTTCCGTATCACTTCTGCGCCTTCCAATGTAGCTGCCTCGAGATGTGTTCTTGCAACCTCATCCGTAAGAATATTTAGCCTCCTTACGATTTGCCGCTGGCCTTCTACCGAAACTTTAATCTTCAATTATACCACCTCTTTGCACATGAGGTGAATTTCTTTATGGCGTTCCTCGACGTCGATTACGGATTGAATGTCAAAGATTCTCTCGCCATATACCACTCGCATCTTTGGTTTTATACCTGGCCTGTAGCGGATTCTGATTTGGGTTGTGACTTCTGCGTTGATTTGCTGTGAATTAAAATATTCTCGCCCACGCAATGGCTCAATAGACGCCCAAACTGTTGCAACATCTTGCCAAGTTTTTTCAACTTCACCAAATGTATTACTGCTTTCAACTGGCTGTTGAATTGTTATTCTATGTCTTAATTCGCCTATGTTCATGTTGTATCACCTTCAAAATACTCTGAAAGGATAAAGCAAAGCATTAACCGCAAATTCTACTTCTTTGCCTATCCTCTCAGTAATTATGAAAGGTTGTCTATTCTCATACCAATGAGCCACAAGCATAAATATTGCATGTTTTAGACTCTCTGGTATTTGTGAATAACCAGCTTGATAAGTAACCTTAACTGCATTAACAGCATATAAGCTTTCGCTTGGCCAGCCGTTCGGTGCTATTATTCTTGCTGGTTCACCTTCAACATCTACGATGTAGTCGCTATATAGCATTTCTGTGCCATCTATTGTTTTGTAAGTAAGTTGCTCAACACTTACTAAAGGTGGTCGTGGTAATTGAATATGACCATTTGGAAAATCATCAAGGATATATTCGTATCTTTTTAACACTATCGAACGATTAGTAATTCTCTCAATGTAGTCTCTTGCTGTTTTTATGAGATTTGAAATAAGCACATCATCATCTGTTACATCAACCCTAAGATAGTTTTTCATATCTTCAAGGCTTACTGGTTCTTGCCCTATTACTTCTATTACCTTTAGCGTTGCCATCTTCTTGCACCTCCTCAGCCAATCCAGCTTTAATTAGCTGAGAGGCTTGCTCTTTTTCAATTTCTATTTCTTGTCCAGCGCTGTAACTAAAATTAAGTCCTGCTAAGCTTTTCAGAATTTTTATCCTCAATACCAATCACCTCACATAAATAGGAAAGAGAGAGTAGAAAAACTACTCTCTCTATACAGCCATTTGTAATACTTTTACTGCTTCAGGCAGAATTAGTTTACCATCTACTCTCTGATATGCCCTAAATCCAACCTGCCCATTTACCGCAAACACTTCATTTAGTCTTTGGAATACTCTTCCTTGTCTATCAGCTATCCAATAATAAGAGAAATCGCCAAATGCAATAACTTTAGCTTGCGATGCAATAGTTGGCATTGCAGTAGTAGTGTATACAGGTTTACCTAATAAAGTATCGGGTTCACCAGCTTGAACGCTTGGCTGCCAGATGTATTGCCCATCGCTATCTTTAAGTTTTCTTATCACTTTTGCAGTAGCATCATTCATAACAAATGCAGCTTTTGCTCTGTAAGGTGCTTTAAGCGAATAGTAAAGGTCTATTATCTCGTCAAACGTAATAGCATTATTTACAGCAGTCGTTACTCCTACTTGAGCACTTGTTATAACTCCTGTTGGCTTTCCGTTGCCATCACCCGCAACAAATGCAGACTCTTCTGTTTCTCCAATTCTTCTTGCAAATTCATCTGCAAGATAACTAGCTAAATCAAATGCCGAATCATTAAGTAATTCTTCGGATACTTTAATAAGTGTTCCAACTTTATATGCAGAAAGAGTTACTTGATTGAACTGGTCAGCACTTTCTGTAAATGTTCCTTCTTCGCCAAGCCATACAGCAGTACCATGGCTTGCTACTACAGGTATTTTCCTATCACTTGCCGTAGTAATAACTCTTGCAAGTTTACGCATTATATTTTGTTCTGCTAACGCATCAATGAGCTGTTTTTCAAATTCAGTTGGTACTAAATAACCACCATCAGCAGCAGTTCCTATTTTTAAACTTCTAAACTCATTAGCATCTAAAGCATTTACAGATTGCCTCATAGCTTTCCAGAATGCATCTCTGTATTCTGTATTAATTTGACTATCTCTTGAATTAACTGCGGGTTTAATGGGCTCCTTGTCGCTTGTCCTAAATTCTTTTTCCAACTGTTCCATTCTCTCGTATCTTTCAATGTCTTTCTCAATCTTATCAATGTCAGCCATTATCCTGTCATACTTTTCAGCTTCTTCTGCTGTCAAGTCTCTTTTTTCAGCTTCTGCTGTGTCTAAGATTTCTCTTGCCTCTTTAAACAATTTTGCCCTCTGTTCTCTTAACTCAATAACCTTTGTCATTCTTAATTACCTCCTTCAATTTTGTATTGTTTTTGAATTAATTCAAGCTTTCTACGCCTTATCGGCAATAAAAAAACCGACTTTGTAACATCGTCGGTTGTTAGCTTATCTAAACTTCTTACTGTGGCCTCTGTAACTGAATAAGCCGGATATGTTACTACCGAAACATCATAAAGAGTTTCAATGCTAAGTATCGTTCTTTCAGTTAAATCCTCATTCCATTTTTCTTCTTTAATCGTGAATGCAAAGCTTGATTGATTAATATCTCCTCGCTTAATACTTTCTATCAAATCCCTTGCCCATTGTGTGTTAGGCGGTATTATCTCGTATCTTAAACCCTTGTCGTCTTCGTAAAGTTTAAGCGTACCATTACTTGTGCGGCCCAAAACATAATTTGGGTCATGATTGAAAAGAGCTCTTACATCGCTTTTCTTTAATGCTTCCCTAAACGCGCCGGGCATAATTTTTTCTCTAAACCAAAGTATAGGTTCTGAAAGCCGATTAAATACTGCTGCATATCCAACAATCTTTGGACCTGTATCTCCTTCTCTTATTTCAAATTGCCCATTTATGCTTCTTTTTTCTACACTATCAAAAACCCCCTCTCTTTTGAGTTCTGGTGGTTCTATCCCTGCATCTCGCAAATGAGATGCAAGATGTTCCCAAACCCCTTCATAGTCTTCTTCTGGAATTGTAGTCCCACCTCTTGCGCCATTCAAAACTGCAATTCCTGTTCTACATGCTGTAATGTTAGCAGCTCCAATATTACCTTCGCTGTCAACTTCATGATGTATGAACTTATAGGCCGCTTTTGTCTGTGGGTCTTTGTCTGGGTCATACCATGCATAAGCTTTCTTGTAGTAATCAGCTGGAGCATCTAATTTGAGATTAGCTTCATTCTTTGGCCCATCCCAAGGCCCATCTGATGTATTAGTTTTGTGTGGCTTTATCGCCGGCATTCCCTTGTTCACCTCCTTGTTGTGGTATTGTGCCAGCCTCAATCATGTTAAGCGGTTGGAGATATACATCACCGTTGGGTATCCTGTTCATGTTTTCTAACTCTCTAATTTCGTTTACACTCATCCAACCCCATTGTCTTGCTATTGCATATGCTTTGTAACGGCTCTCAATATCACCTCTTAACAGACCATCAACATTAAATTCAGCCCAAAACTTTGTGCTATTGTAGAACAGCTTCCAATTTATAGCCTGTTCCCATCTGACAAGCCAAGGTCTTACTGTATGAACTACAAAATCAATTGATTGATGCTCAATATTACTAAAAGTTGCATGGCTTAAATCTTGTATTAAATGCAGTGGCACTCTAAATATTCTTGCTATCTCCTCTATTTGAAATCTCCGTGTTTCAAGAAATTGTGCGTCCTCAGGTGGAATCCCAATAGCTTTGTAAGTCATTCCTTCTTCAAGAATTGCTATTCTGTGTTGTTTATCTAAGCCTTGATGCATCATCTCCCAGCTTCTGCGCAAATTTTCCTTTGCTTCTGGTGATAATTTCCCCGGATGTTCTAATATTCCCCCTGGTCTTGCTCCGTTACCAAAAAATCTTGCCCCAAATTCCTCTGCTGCCAACGACAAGCCTATAGCTTCTCTTGCCATGCGAATCGGGGAAACCCCTACAAGCCCATCAAGACTTAAACCTACAATGTGCAAAACTCTTTCTTTAGGTAAAATTACTCCTTTCCCATCCGGCAAAATTGTCTTGTAAACAAGCTCCCCTGTAGTTGGATCCCTTTCAGGCCATGTATAATCCGGTCTTAATGGCCACAACCCTTTAGCTAATCCTGCTTCGTTGTATTCAATCTCTGCATAAGCATTGCCCCATAAAAGCAAATGCGTCATCATCGTTTCTCTGAAAGTAAAGCTCGTCATCTCCTCATTAGCCAAGTCATGCAGCATGTAATAATACGGATGGTCATATGCCTTTTCCTTTCCTTCCGCAGTTTGACGATAAACAAAAAGCGGTAGACTTGCTATAGTCTCCGCTAATACTCTTACGCATGCAAAAACTGCTGAAGCTTGTAACGCTGTATTCGGTGTTACACTTTTGCCTGTTGCACTCCTGTTCCCACCAGTTAAAGCTTCAATTAGTTCTTCACTTGGTCTCGCTAACCCCGAACGTTTTTCAAGCCATTTTGCTATGTTGTATAAAATCCTGCTTGGCATTTAATCACCTGCCTTCTATAAGAAAAGTATGCCCCTGTCCTCATATACGGACCTACTTTGATTGTTGCTGTTTCTTAGAGCTCTGTCTAAAGCCATAACTAAAGCTACCATGCCGTCTATTCTGTTTGTTGATTTACTCTTGTCCATCTTGATATTGCCTGCCGGGTCTTGTTTTACGACTACATTGTCAGCCATCCATCTAAGAACTGGATTACCACCATGAATCAATTTCTTTTCAAGAACCAATCTCATAAGCTCTTTAGTCGGTGCACTCATTGAAGCAAAGCCTTGTCCAAAAGGTATAACTGTAAACCCTTCTTCTTGTAACTCTTGTGTAATTTGAATAGCACCCCACCGGTCAAAAGCTATTTCCTTGATGTTATAAATCTCTGCTAACTGTTTTATATCTTCTCTGATTTTTGCATAATCGACAACATTGCCTTCTGTTGCTGTAATATAGTCATCTCTCACCCAAGCATCATATGGGACTTTGTCTCTTAGCACCCTTTCTTTCATGTTCTCTTTGGGTATCCAAAACTTTGGCAAAACATAGAATTTGTCCTCAATCGGAAATACCATAACAAACGCTGTAATGTCAGTTGTACTTGCCATATCAAGTCCTGCATAACAAACTCGCCCTTTTAGTTCTTCTGGATTGACATAACCAGCCGTTTCGTCCCATGCCCTCATATCCATCCATCTTTCCTCTTGTTGTGTCCATTGATTAAGGTGCAAACGTCTAAAAGTGTTCTGATAAGCTGGTATCTGTTTAGCCTTTTCGCATTCCTGCCTCAAATAGTCCTCGCTGATTGTAATCCCATAACCCGGATTAGCTTTCTTCCACGTCTCTAGGTCTGTCCAATCATCCTCTTGGTCTGCTGCTGCAATGAACGCAAAAAAAGAAGGGTCATCAATTACCCCTCTCAGGACCTTATCAGCATATTCATGAAGTTCCCAGCATATTGAGTTTCTATCATAACCAGCAGTAGTGATTGCAATAATTAGCGGTTGTCTTCTTGCGCCTATTGATGTAGCAAGAGTATCCCAAAGCTCTCTATTCGGCTGAACATGTAGCTCATCAAATATAATCCCATGAGCATTAAGACCGTGTTTTGTATATGCCTCAGCACTTAAAACTTTGTAGGTTGAATTTGTGGCTGGTATATAAATCGCTCGTTTATATATTTCAGCTCTCTTTGCTAATTCAGGGGAACTCTCAAGCATTGTTTTTGCATCATTGAATACTATGCTCGCTTGTTCTCTATCACCCGCTGCGCTGTATATTTCAGCCCCATACTCTCCATCTGCCATAAGCAAATACAAAGCAAGTCCACTACTAAGAGTAGACTTGCCGTTCTTGCGTGGGATTTCGATATAAGCTATTCTGTATTTCCTTGTGCTATCTTTTCTACGTTTCATTCCAAACAAAGGTTTAATAATGCATTCCCTTTGCCAGTCTAAAAGTTCAAAAGGTTGCCCGGCCCATTGCCCCTTTGTATGTCGCAATAGCCTGAAAAATTTTATCACCCGTTCCGCAGCCTCTGCGTCATAGTAATAGTCTTTGTCTTCTTTAATATCCAAGTAACGCACTTATATCATCCTGTTCCTCAGGCTGCGGAACATTTAGTTTACTTCTCGATGATGGAGTTAAACCAAATTCACTTAGATAACTTTTTAAACTGTCGCTGTGGTCCCGTAAAACCTGATGCAATGGGTTTTTCCTTGGCCTTCCTTTGCTGTCTTTGGTTATAAGCCCTTCTTGACTTATAGCTTTAGCAGCCTCACAAGCCAAATACCAGTGCATAAGCATCATCATAAATGCCATATCATCAACTTTGGTAATAAGCCCTATTCTCTCTAACTTTTGTCCTAATTCTTTCCACTTCTTTTTTACTTCTTTTGGTAACCAGCTTGGACACTTCGGCAATCCAACTTCTGGTTTTGGCTCGTTTCTATTCAAAGGTCTTTTTCCTGGATTACCAAGGAGTACCTTTAAAGCTGTTGGTTTTGGCGCTGGGCCTCTTGCTCCCATGTTTATCACCTCAAAAAACTTCAAAAATTTAGATAAAATTTTAAAATACTTTCAAAAACTCAGCAAAATCAAGCAAATTCAAGGCAAAAACGGTAAATTCCAAAAAATCGACGAAACTTGCGGGCGCATCTTCGTGACTCCGCGCGCCGGTCCACAAGGCAGGGTTGCAGAGATTTTACACCCCCTACCCTATTCGCCTCTTGCTGTGCGACGGTTGTGACAAGCCTTGCACAGAGCCCTAAGATTGTTTATGTCTAATCTTAGCTCTGGATTATCTTTAACTTTCTTAATGTGGTGAACTTCTGTTGCTGGTGTATATATTCCATTCTCTAAACAATCTTCACATAATGGATGCTCTGCTAAATACATCTTTCTAAGTTTCTCCCAAGTCTCATCGTATCCTCGCCGTCTTGCGCTCGGTCTATTATCATTTATGTAATATTGTTTTCTTCTTTCAGCTTCATGTCTATCACAATATGTTTTCCCGACATCTACTAACTCACTGCATCCCGGATACACACAAGGTTTTTTGGGTTTATATGGCATCGTAATCACTCCAATAAAAAAGAGCCCTATAAGGCTCTTAAAATTTAATCCAATCTTTTATTTCTTTCAAACCTTTATATGTTTTTGCTAATTTGCTATTTTCTTTTATATAATTTAAACCTTTTAAAGTGATTTGTGCCTTATCAAGTAATACAGCTTCAACGCGATAGCCAATTCCTCCTCTTAAAACTTCAGCATTATCGATATATCCTTCTTTCAAAGCCATTTCTACAATATGTCCAAACTCATCTTTTGAAATATTATAATCCATGTATGTAGGAATATTCTTTTTATCTCTTATTTCTATTAACAGACTATATAAAATTTTTTCTTGATTTTTCACAAAATTACCCCCAAGCTCTTAATCATTGATTCTCAATAACCCACTTAATTTTTGTATCTGCTGCAACGTTTGGTTGATAAACTATCTCAAGTTTCTTCCAGCCCTTTGGCACTTGATAACCCAGCACTCCGCTTAACTTTTTGCCAGGTGCTATTTTACCGTCCATCGTCTTGTTCCCATCTTTAACGGTCTGTGCGCCAAGGTCTTCATTAATAGCATTGTCATCCACATAAGCGCTAAAATTTAGCATTGAACTAACAACTATTTCTTGTTCTGATTTGTTTTCGATTGTCATATACACTAATACAAATTCGTTACCCTCTGCTGGTTTATTAAACTCACTACCTGTTGATTTTTCTATTTTAGTGATTGTCACTCTAATTTGTTTTGTTTCAGCAGTTTCACCAACTTTGAAAAATTCAGGAGTTTTTACTTGCTCTTTTGTTTGCTCCTGTTGTTTTTGTGAAGTCGCACTTGTTTCTACTTTTTTAGGTGTATCTTTGCCTCCCATACTTCCAATAGCAATCACAACTATAATTATAATTACCCAAAACCACCATTTTTTTTAAAATAGACATTTTAAATCCCCCTTTTTAAATAAAATATTCTCACCTTAGTAATATTCTCCATCTTTTAATAAAATCCTGCTAATATTCTTAAAAAACATTCAAGCCCGGCGGGGGTGACCGGGCTACAACGTATAAAGACAATTTTCTTTCTTACATTATAACACACTAAAAACCGCTTGTCAGTGCTGCACTTTTTTAAAATCATACTACTTTTACTTCTTCCTTTTCTACATCTATCAATCCATACTTTTGTGCAAGTAAAGCCGTAAACAACACTATATCATTACGCCACATATAATATGTACGTCGTTCTATATGTAACTTACTCTGGATATGCTCTGGTCCTAACTCTTCAAAATATTGCATCTCTAACAGCTTGCCTTTATCCGTGTCAGCAAATTTTTCTCTTGTTTTCTCAATTACTTTTATCCAGTTTTCTATTGTTTCTAATTCTTTGCTGAGAAGTCTGATCGCTGTTGTTGATGTAGGATCTGAATAATACCCAATGTTTTTTATATTAGCTTTTATGTTATTTTTTTGCCCGAACATTATCTCTTCACGTTTTTCTTTATACATACGCTTTAATTCAAAATACTTATAAAGCATTTTCTCGATTTCTTTGTAAATTTCTCTATCCAAAACCGCCATTTGCATCAGCTCCATTTTAAATTTCTTAGCTTCTCTTTTGTTGGCAAGTCTAAAAGCTCCTCTATTGCAACGTACAACCTCTCTTTTTTCTTCTCTTCCTCCCAAAGCTGTATTGCCTTGTCCACGTACTGTAGAAATAAAGTCATGTCTCCGTTCATATATCTCACAATTGCCCTTGAGCAATATTGCAACACCTCAGGGCTCACGTCGATACCTCCTCTATTTCAATTTCTACTCTTGGCTCATCGCTGTAAAATTTGCGCACTATTGCTTCAACAATTTGTTTGTCATCATCGTATGCAAGATGATTAAGTGCATCTGTAACAATTTTACCTATATTGTCCCAGTCTGGTTTAATTGTCGGTCTAATTATACCCGCTAGCATAAGTTCTTTTTTCTTTTTTGAAGCACTGCTAGGAATTGGGAAATACGCAGTGATAGTCAGTTTGAGAGGTCCTTGAAATTGTTTATGGAAGTGTCGCATAACATATAGTTCTTTTATGAATGTCTCGTAATCAACAGTTTCTTTTGGTGTATAAGTTATACCGTTCTTCAACACTCTAGGTCTTTGTTTTCCAAGTGGTTTGCCCGGTATCGTTAGAGTTATTCTATTCATTTTGTATTCACCTTCTCTAATTTTTTTGTAGACGAACGATCAGTTCTTTCAAGCTTGTACCTGTTCACTCTTCTTTGCCTCCCTCAACAACAACCGCAATCTAGCCTTTTCCGCCTGAAGCTGATAGAAAATCACTTCTTCAGCGTCCGTATCAGCGATTTTTAATTGCTCTTCCAAGTCTTTTAATCTTTTTAATGTTTCTCTTATAAGACCGTCATAATCGTACATCATTATTACTCAACCTCCAGCTCCAAATATTTTCTCCAGCACTTTCTGATATTGCATTCACCTATTTCTGCACATATTTCATCAATAACTCTATCTCGTCCTATACACGGCTTTACGTGTTCCCAAAAAAGCGGACATGGTTCTTGTTTTTCTACTGTGCCGTCCGGAAAAGTAATTTCTATTATGCCTGCCATAATTTCATCTATAAATTTTTGTTTGTATTTTTCTTTATCTTCTATCCTATCTAACAGCATCTTCTCAAATACTTTCATGCTTATCACCCTCCCATACTTTTATTATTTCTTTTGTCCACTCTTTCGCATCTACAGGCGGACGTAAATTATACAATCTTACACATAAAAAACTATAACTCTCTTTCATAACTCTTTCTCTTTCTTCTTTCGCATAATCTTTTAAGCCAGCACCAAATTCTCTTGCAAGACGTAAACAACCTTCCCTACCCGCATAAATATTTTGTGTTTCTACCTCTCCACCAGTGCGCATAGGCAATGGACTACCTGCACTACCAAAATAAATCAATAAAGCTTTATATAATCTTTCCATGTACTCTTCCGCTGTCATTTTCCCCCTCCCTCAACAAACTTTAAATGCTTTATATTTGTCCCGCTTTCAAGAGCTCTTACATGTTGCTGTGCTATTTGTTGAATATCTTCTTTTAAAGCAGCCGGTAATAAAGATTCTTTTCTTTCTCGCTCCTGTAGCTGCTCATACATCATACGAAACTGACCACGTATGACATCAAGCTGTTCAGATAAACATATTTCTTCCCAGCCAATATATTCAACTACACGTCTAGTCCTTTCGCTCATACTTGCAAGAGCTTCAGCTTCACGATAGTATCCATAATTTCTAACAGCAGCCATAACCTCGCCCCATGCTTCTGCTGCCGTCAGTCGCTCTGTTTTTGGAGTCATAATTTCAAAAACATTGCGTCTTATATCTGCTATGGTTGGTGGATATGTGTTCTCTAAAATGTGCTTTTTGACTACAACTTTAGCTACTTCAAACGGTATGTCTTTTAATAATTCAGCCCAAATATCTACTGTTTTTTCGCTTATATTCATGTTAGGATATGCTGCTCCTAACACCCCTAAAATTTGGATAACCTCTTTTTTTGTCATTCTGAATTCATCTCCTTCTCAAGTTCTTCTTTATACAACCTCTCAAGGACATTCCACGACTTAGGTTTTGCTTCTTTGTTGTCGTAAGTACCCTCTAACACTTTGATAAAATTGTTATAGTTTATGAGCCAATCAAAATTACAACCGTTCCATTTACCAGACCTGCCACTCAAAAAATCGCTTTCCTCTGCTTTTCTAAAAACAGCTTCAATTTCTGTCCTGTCTCTAATTTTCTTAAGAAGTGCTTTTATTTGTTTCCTGCGCTTCTCTGATATAGTAACTACTCTAGGTAAACTGACACAAATGGAGTTATAGAGTTCTACCACTTCTTTTGGTGTAATGGCATTAATAGTTTTATTGTCATCATCATTCAGTGAGTCTTCAGTGAGTCGTGTGTCGTCAGTTTCATCTGACGACAATATATCTCTATATTCTTTTTCTTTTTCTTTTTCTTTTTCTTTTTCTTCTTCTTCTTTTTCTTCTTCTTTTTCTTGTTTGCCAAACGGTTTATGTAACTGTTTGGGTAACTGTTGTTCTAACTGTTCGCCTAACAGTTTCTCTAACCGTTCTAATAATGATGAATAGTGGCTTTTACCATCTGCATATTTTTTTACAGTCTCATAAAAATCTCTGAGCAAAGGTGTTTTTGGAATTTCGTCTAGTTTTTGAGTTGCGCTTTTAACTTGATTGTGATTTTCAAGCGGATTGTGTTTTAAAAAGTTTATAATTAACACTACATGAGCAGTTTCATCGTACTTAACTAAACCGTTCGCTAACAGTTCACCTAACGCTTTGCGGAACCGTTCCGTTGTCCATCCTAAATCAAAACATGCATATGGCTCGGGCAAGAAATAGAACCCTAAAACATTCCGATGAGGAGAAGTTAAAAGATATAACATAAGGTATCTAGCATCATCTGATACTAATCTCATTTTTTCATCTTGCCAGAATCGGCTTTCTACTCTTGTATACAACTCAAATCCCACCCTGTATAAAATAATCTGGAAATACATAAGATATAATGGGATAGTATGCACATTTTCCGTCGAAAATTTTTTTAGAGAGAGGGCATTAGCTCTCTGCAATGTAGACTTCCTTGCCTGTTAGCTCTTGTATCTCTCGCTTGAACCTTTCTGTATCGCTGTTGTTGTCGCTAAGGTGGAGAAGCCATATTTGTTCAACTTTACTCAGATCATTTGCTTTCAAAAATTTTTTCACATTCTCAAGTGAGAAATGTGACTTTAACAACCTGTTTTTTAAATCTGCTTCTACTAAACCTTCCCCGACGTTGTTTTTAAGTATTTCTAAGGAATAGTTGCATTCAATCATTATGTGTGTAAGTCCTTTAAAGCGATATTTGACATAATATGTATCTGTTACATAAAGTAATTTCTCCTTTGTTATATTGCTATAAAGCAAAAACCCTAAAGGCTCAACTGCATCATGTTGCGTATCGAAAGGGAGAATAATCCATGTCCCAATTTTAAATTGTTGCTTCGCTTTTATAACATTTATCCTATGTCCTTCAAGCCCTAAAGCTTCTTTCGTTCCTTGAGACACATAAATATCTATTCCTGCTTTTAAAATGTCTTTAGAGGCTTTAGAATGATCTTTGTGTTCGTGTGTGACTAAACAAGCTACTATTTCATTTAATTTGAAATTTAATCTTTCTTTAATTTGCTGTATTGATATCCCACATTCAAGAAGGAGAGGGGTAATGCCATCGCTAATGCGGTAGCAATTACCCTTACTCCCAGAAGCTAATACTTTTATGTCCATTAAAATCCCGGCCCCTCATTTATGGTTAGTTGTTTTTCTCCTGTATTCTTGTTATTTTCTTCTTTGTACTCTACTTCTGGTATTTCTTCCTCATTTACTTCCACGTCTATTTCTTCTTTATTTGCTTTTTCTTCTATTTCTTGTGCTACTTCTGTTTCTATGTCCTCGTCTCTATCACTTTCAAGCGCTGTAATCATTTCTGTTGAAAGCATTCCATACTTAGATAGAAGTTTTCTTAAGACTGTTTTAAGTGCCATCTCTTCAAAGTTTGTTTTCCAAGCAGAATTATCGCTATGATAGGACTTTGAATATCTTTTTGCATGTGCTACCATTTCTGCATGTGTCATATAAACTGTCTTTTTAAATCCATTTATCAGCTCCATGTATGCAAAATATCCTTGAGGTTTGTCGCTTGTAGGTTCTCCTGTAAAGTGTATTTCTCCTGTTAATAAGTCTTTGTGGACCTTTATTCCTTCGTACACGATGCCAGCATTTATGTTCTTGTACTGCCCAGTCCTCATTGCAAGTTGAATATAGCCTTTATATCCAATTTGAAACTGCGGGATGTATTGCCCTTTTGAATTTTTATAAGGTACTATATATGCAAACCCCAACTGGCGATTTATTGGCAGTTTTAATGTTGCTGCTTTTAGAGCTTCCATAACTACTAAGTTCGGGTCGCATTGTTGTAGATAGGAATCCGTGCTATAAAGGTCTATTATACTTGCTATAAATGCACCTGCATTTTCCTTTAATGCATTTTGAAATTGCTCTTTAACACTCTGTGCACTTAATACCATTTTTAATCTGTGTATAGGTCTCACTTGAATTTGTTTATCTTCTTTTTGAACAGACATTTTACATTACCTCCACTCTAAGTTTTTTATCTTTTTCGCTCACAATTAAGCGAATCTGCTGCCCTTTAGTGGGTAAAATTTGTGTTACTGCTTCAGCATTATCTATAAAAATTGGTGCAGTAAAGTTATAGTGTTCGGATAAGGTATTTATAATGTCTAGCCCAATGTTAATTTGTGCCCCATGATTTAAGTTTGAGTAAGGGATTCCGCCATAGAGAGTTTCACAAGTTTCTATTACAGCTCCATTTATTTGTACATCAAACAGCTTAAATCTGGCTAACTTAAATTTAGAATTTATCTTTTCTTCTAGCAAATTTACTTTGGTACGTATAAATTGTTCTGTAAGATATAATTCTTCCTCTAGTTTTTCATATTCCGCTGCAAGTTGTCTTTCTTGCTGTTTTAGTTCCTCAATTCTTTCTAGCCCTTGCTCATACTGTTCTATTTTTGCCAGTTCTTTTTCTGTATTTGCTATTTCTTCTTCTATTGCCTTAATCTCTTGCTTTATCTTTTCTACTGTCTCGGCATTACCTGCTTTTAATGTTCTAATCTCTTCTTCAAGCGCTTGTTTCTTTTGCAGCAATGAGTTGTCTGCTATTACCTTAAGCTCTCGTAGCTGCTCTATTTCGCGTTTTATTTTGTTTATCTCTCTATTTATCCTTTCTAGTTCTTCTTTTGCTTTATCTGCCTGTTTAATTCTTTCTTGATATTCAGCTTTTATCTTTTCTAGCTGTGCCCTCTTTTCCTTACCTTGCTTTGTTATTTGCTCTAGCTTCTGTGCCTTTTCTCTGTTGAATTTTGCTCGTGCTTCTTCGATTTTCTCAGCAGGCAGAAGCTGTCCACAAACTGGGCATATATCCGGGCTAGAAAATTCTTGTGAATTAATTTCATGCCATTGTTGCCTCAATTGTTCTAGCTCTTTTTCTAAAGCTGTCGTGTCTATTTCTTGGACTATTGTTCTAAGGTTTAGCTCTGAAGCTTTTATTTGAAGGTCCATTAAAAGCCTCTGTTTATCCACAATATTGTTGTCTATTTCTCTCTTAATTTCTGTTTCTTGTTTCAAAATCTCTGCTTCTAGCTCTCTGAGTTCTTTTGTTTTGTCTGCGATAATTCCTCCGCTTTCAGCTTGTATTAGCTCTTTTTGCTTTTGTTGTAGTTCTTGTTTTAATATGCTTAGTTTCTCTTTCAAGGCCTTTTGGTTTATGTTTTCTATGTCTGGAAGACCCCTCTCAACTTCATCTATTCTAATAGGGATTTTCTCAAGTTCTTTATTTATTTCAGATTTTTTTATAGTGATAATCTTACGGTAATCTTCTAATTTACGGCCTTGAAGAATTTCCGGTAGTTTTGATAAAGCTTTATTAGACGCTATAACTTCTTCATCTGATATATCTCCGCATACCTCAAGCAAAAGCTTTCTTCTTTCTTGCCAAGAAAGATGTTCATTAAAATAAAGTGGATTTGTTAAAAGTTTAAAAACATCTTCGTTAGCAATTTCTGATATTTTTGCGTCATACTCACTTTTCTTTACTGGCACACCATCAATAAAGTAATCTGTTGTGTGTCCAGTGAATTCCGCCATTGCTGAGCCTCTTTTTTTTGTCCATTTTTCCTTGAAAACTTTCTTTAGAGTCAATTGTTTGCCATTTACATCTAAAATAGCTTCAACTTCATGGTCTAATCCGTGTAATGGCTGCCCATTTTTATCTAACGTTTTTATCTCAAAGTCCTTACGATTCAGACTGTCTTTATCAAACAACAGCCACGTAAATGCATCAAACAATGTCGTTTTCCCTGTTGCATTATCGCCATACACGTTTACGTTTCTGTCACCTGCATCCAGTTCAAATTCCTTTATGCCCTTAAAATTTCTAAGCTTTAACTTCAGCAGTTTTATATTCACCTTCACCAGCCTCCTCCAACTGCTTTTCTAAGTCTCTTATCCATTCCAGTCTTTTCTTTTTGTCTGCTTCTAGCTTTGCCGCTTGCTCTAAATAAACTGTCTGTTCCTCTATGATTTCCTCAATTTCTTTCTTATACACACGTATAAGCCTTTTTATGTTGTTTATGCCCCACTCCGAAAGCACTTTATTTTCCCCCTTTCATGTGATATAATTGCTGTAAGGATTTTTTCTTTGTGCCTTTTGCAGGCACTTTTTTATTTGTCTCTTTCTGTCTTTTTGAAAGTATTGTACATCTCTTTTACTTCACGTATTTCTTCCTGTATCTCGTTCTGCCATCCTGCTTCTGTTTCTGCTAAAAGCAAGATAGCACAGCTTTTGTATTTTTCGCTGTAAAAAGCACATCTTTCTCTTCTACATTCTACATTTAGCAAAGGACAAGTTTTTTTCATTTTCAAATCCTCCTTTTATTTGTTTAATGAAATTCTTATTCTCTTTTTGTCGCCATCAAAAGCGACTGCAAATCCCAATTTACTTAGCAACATTGCTGTCCAGATTGGCATTTATTTCACCTCCTCTAACTTTTCTAGCCCTCTTTCTATGCCTTTGAGGTAAAATTCTCTAAAATTCCAGTCGATTTCAACATAATAACTAAGTGCTTCTAAAATTATTTCAGCTTTCTCTCTTTGCGTTAGCTTTTTTGCTTCATGTCCCCAACTCATGTTCATGTGACTGTAACTCCTTTCCCCTCTTCATATCTCTCAAAAACTGTTCACCTAAGATTCGTGCTAATAAGTCATAGTTTGGTTCCACATCAGACGGTATTATCTCTCGTCTTATCTCCTGCATTGTCTTTCTGTCGAGAATTATCTTTAAAATAGCCAATTAGAACAACCTCCTTTTCTTTTCCCTCTCCAAAATCGTAAAATGTTCTTGGAGAGGAGGTGAAGTTATGGTTTATTTAATCTCTTATGACCTTAACAAGCCAGGTCAGATTACAGCGATCTTTACAAAGAGATTAAATCTTTAGGTGCTTGGTGGCATTATCTTGATTCCACTTGGTTAGTTGATACTACTTTAACTTCCAGTCAAATTTTTGATCGATTGCATCCAAAGATGGATGCTTCTGATTTCTTACTCATAATCGCAGTTAAACCTGACTATTATGGTTGGCTACCAAAAGAAGCTTGGGACTGGATATATACGCATATTAGATAATTATCTGGACGAATTGCTACAAGGTTCATTTCTTATCAATTCCTCTTTAGTTTTAAGACCATGTTTACTGTCTCCAAAGAGTTTCACTTCTATCTGGCGGGGTTCAAGCTTTTCATTTATCTTTTTGAGTTCCGCCAGTATTTCTTTTAAAATTTCCTCCATCTCTCTCACCTCCTCATGCTCTTTTCAAAGCTATGACATTGTCTTCTTTAATGACTTTTCTTATGAAATCCAGTCCCTTTTGGTAAACTAGCGTTTTAATGTATATATGTGTTGTACCGTCTGGCTTTGTGTATTTCTGCTCTATTGTTCTGAAGTAGCCTTTGTCAATATATTCTTGATAAGGGATGTTGTCCTTCATTAAGACGCCTTTCTCTCTCAAAAGCTTAAAGAGTTTGTTCCTGCCCATTCTTGTTTCTTCGTAAATCAATTTAGCTGCTCTGTTCATATCAATTGCGTCTTTACTGCCCGAGACAGCGTCGAAAAACTCGGCTTTAGGCTCTAATTCTTTTATTTTCTTTTCCTGCTCTGCTATGATTTTTTGTGCTTCAATTACTGCTGCTGCAATAAGCTGTCTTGGGTCAAGTGAGTATACTCCAGCTTTGCGTATCTGAGGTATGACCTCATGTGTAATCCAGCGCTTGAAGTCTTTTGCCTCTGGCTTTCGACTGCCAAGAATGAGGTTGTATAAACCAGCTTCATTGACTATATTGATTTCCTGTGTTCTTCCTAAGGAATCGATGACCTCGATTAAATCTACCTCATCTTCATCTAACCTTCTAACAGCATCCGATGGATTACCAATGTCTAAAACATCACATACATCTTTTACTGCCCACCATGGCTCACCATCTATAAGGAATGTCCTTACTTGGTGGTTTTTGTAATTAAATACTTGAGGTAAATTTGCCATTTAGCTCACCTCCTCTTTTTTGACATCACGTTTTGTTGTGTTAGAATTTAAAAAAATATCTGGGAAAAGTTCTTCCATAGGAACTTTAAAATACTCTTCAAGTTTTTTCATAAGTTTAACGTTAGGGTTCCTTATTCCTAGTTCTATCGCACTCAAAAACTGTTGTGATATTCCTAACTCTTTCGCTAATTCCTCTTGACTTTTAGAACCTCTTAATTTTATCAACAATTCTCTCTTCATTGCGATGTCACCTCCCGCACTACGTTTTGTTGTGTTTCTGATTAAATTATATCACCACGTTTTGTTGTTGTCAACACTAAATTTTTTAAAAAATACAACGAAATAATGTTAGAAGAATACAACTTTATGTTGTACAATATTTTTAAATGGAGGGATCCGAAATGAATAGAATTAAAGATTTAAGAGCAGAAAAAGGAATTAGCCAAAACGAATTAGCAAAGGCATTAGGTTTAACTCAACAAGCTATAAGTGCTTATGAAAATGGGCTAAGAGAACCTGACTTAGAAACTCTGCAAAAGATAGCCGATTTCTTTAATGTTAGTATTGACTATCTTTTAGGTAGAAGTGACATACGCAACCCAACAGACGAAATCACAGAAGCAGTAGAAGATGACCCAGAGCTTTTGGAGTTTTGGAACGAGCTTAAACAAAGAGAGGATCTAAAACTCCTCTTTAAACAAACGAGAAAGCTTTCGCCTAAAGACATAAAACAGGTGATTAGGATAATTAAGGCCATCGAGGAAGAAGAAAGCAATGAATGATAAAGGAGGAATAATATGTCTCTTGAAATCTTGGACAAGCCTCTTATGAAAGCTTTACTAGACGGAACTATTCCATTTCATGAGGTTATGTATGCTTATGACATCAGGTTACACATAATTTTTAGCCTTCCTTCATCAGTATTGGGCTTTACGTACATAAGCGGGAAAGGGAATTATTATATCTTATTGAATGGAAACGTAAACTATAGAACTCAAGTTAAGGTGTTTTTACACGAGATACATCATATTTTAGATGATGTTCCTAAAACAAGTTACTTTATAGGGCTTAACATGGAGTATATAGAAATAGAAAAACATGCTGACATGGTCGCTGAAGAAATTATAGAATATTTAGCAGCTTCTCAATAAAAAAATTTTGAGGGAAACATTTAATTCTTAAAATGTTATAATATAAATGAAAGGAGGTAAGATTACAATGCCCACAGTAGAAGTAGATGTAAGTCCCCACGTCCTTCGATGGGCTTTAAATAGATCTGGAAAAGAATCCGCTATTGAAGAAAAATTCCCTCAAATTTCTGAGTGGCTAAGCAAAAAAAGTAAACCTACCCTGCGGCAGTTGGAAGAATTAGCTAAAGTAACTTACACACCTCTCGGTTATTTTTTTCTACCAGAGCCACCAGAGGATCAATTACCTGTACCATATTTTCGCACTGCTAATAAAAAACTTATAAATCAAGAGCAATTCAGCATCAACCTTATTGAAACTGTTCAAACAATGAAATTAAGGCAAGATTGGATGCGTGAATATCTTATTGAACAAGGTCAAGAACCTTTACCTTTTGTTAATTCTGCAAAACTTGATGATAATCCTTATCAGGTTGCTAAAAATATAAGAAAAACTTTAAATCTTGAAAACGGATGGGCAAGCAATTTCCCAAGTTGGACTACAGCATTGCGAGAATTACAAAAAAGGATGGAAAATGTAGGTATTATTGTGGTTGTCAACGGCATCGTGGGAAATAATACACATCGTAAACTTAATCCAGAAGAGTTCCGAGGTTTTGTATTGGTAGACGAATACGCACCTTTGGTATTCGTAAATGGTGCAGATGCTAAAGCCGCTCAGATGTTTACTCTAGCGCATGAATTAGCACATTTGTGGTTTGGTAAGAGTGCAGCATTTGATCTTAAAGAACTTCAACCAGCTAATGATAAAACTGAACAAATTTGTAATATTGTAGCTGCGGAATTCTTAGTACCTGAAGATGAATTCCAACAAATTTGGCCTGATATATCTCATGAGTCCGAACCTTACCAGATACTAGCTCGTTTTTTCAAAGTTAGTGAACTAGTTGTTGCACGTAGAGCTCTTGATCTTGGCTACATTACTAAAGATGAATTTATCGAATTTTATAATAACTATCAAGCAAAAGAACATTCTACCACTCGTGACGAAGAGGGTGGCAATTTCTATGCAACCCAAAACCTGCGGATTGGTCGGCGCTTTGCAGAGGCTGTAATAAGTGCTGTTAGAGAAGGTAAGCTCCTATATCGTGAAGCTTATCGTCTTACAGGCCTTTATGGGGATACTTTTGATAAATATGCAGAATTACTTGGTTTTGGAGGTCCAAAATGATAGAAAACAATATCTATGTTCTAGATGCCAATGTTTTTATAGAAGCTTCACGTCGTTATTATGCCTTTGATATTGCGCCGGCCTTTTGGGAAGCTTTAGTTAAAAATGCTGAAAAGGGATATATAATTACCATCGATCACGTAAAACAGGAACTAGAAAAAGGAAATGATACTTTGAGCCATTGGATGAAAAATACTTTTCATCATTGGTGTAAATCTACCAGTGAGAATGATGTTATTAGCATATATGAAAACGTAATAAAGTGGGTACAAGCACAGAATCAATTTTCTGATAAAGCTAAATATGATTTTGCAGGAGGAGCAGATGGTTGGTTAATCGCCTATGCAAAAGCTAAAGGTTGTGTCGTTGTAACTCATGAAGAATTTAAATCCGATATTAAGAGAAAAGTTCCTATACCCAATGTTTGTAGGGCATTCAATGTTCCATATATAAATACATTTGAAATGCTGCGCAGCTTAGGTATAAAATTTATTTAATACTCAAATTCAAGTTTGTAATAAAAAAATTATTAAAAAATTAGACTAAAAATACAATGAGAATCAACCTAAAAAATTGGTGACAAATTGGGGACACAATTTGCAATTGGGGACACAAAAACACCTAATGTAACTTAATTCCAAGTTTATAAAACCTTTTTAAATCAAGGCTTTCAGAAATTAACACAACCATACAAAATAGGCTTCTACACACTCCAAAACCGTGGGCTGCGGGTTCAAGTCCTGTCTCCCCTGCCATTATTGTAAA
>NZ_JBNATX010000022.1:0-35248 GCF_049701115.1 Caldanaerobacter sp.
TTGACAACAAGTCGCATTTACACACAAAATGCCACTTCTTTATTTTGTCAACAAAAAGCGAGTGTTTTTAAGACACTCGCTTCTTACTTTTTAAAAAGTAGAAAGGTATTTCATGAGTTCCCACTGTGTAACATAAATCTTGTATTCATCCCACTCTGCTCTTTTAGCTTCCATGAATTTTGTGTACACATGATTTCCGAGAGCTCTTTTTATCACATCATCCTTTTCCAGTTCCCCCAGAGCTTCCTCTAGAGAACCCGGTAATTTTTCTATCCCTGAACTTTTCAGTTCTTCCTCACTCATGTGGTATACATTTCCATTAACAGGAGGGGGCGGTACAATACCGTTTTTAATGCCGTCAAGTCCCGCAGCCAACGCCACAGATAAAGCAAGATAAGGGTTACTGCTGGGATCTGGACTTCTTAATTCTATTCTTGTAGCCTCTCCTCTTTTAGCAGGTATTCGTATAAGAGGGCTTCTGTTTCTTAAAGACCAAGCTATGTTTACAGGTGCCTCATATCCGGAGACAAGTCTTTTATACGAATTGACAGTGGGATTCGTAATAGCCGTCATCCCTTTAGCATGTTTCATTAAACCGCCTATAAAATTATAGCATTCTTTACTCAATCCCAATGGATCCTTAGGGTCGTAGAAAACATTTCTACCATCTTTCGTAAGCGACATGTTCATGTGCATCCCCGAACCTGCAATTCCAAAAACAGGTTTGGGCATGAAGGTGGCGTGCAATCCATGCTTTTGAGCTATTATTCTGACTACCATTTTAAAAGTCATTACATTGTCAGCGGTAGTGAGAGCATCGTCATATTTAAAATCTATTTCGTGCTGTCCAGGTCCTACTTCATGGTGAGAAGCTTCTATCTCAAAACCTAATTCTTTTAAAGTTGCAACCATTTCTTTTCTTGCATTTTCTCCTAAATCTACCGGAGCCATGTCAAAATATCCAGCTTCATCCTGTGTAATAGTGGTAAGGTTTCCTTTTTCATCCGTCAAAAATAAATAAAATTCACATTCGGGACCCACTTTAAATTCATACCCCATTTTTCTGGCTTCTTCAAGATTCCTCTTCAGAACATACCTCGGATCTCCTTCGAAAGGTGTACCATCGTATTTATATATGTCACATATAAGCCGTGCCTCAACTCCAGACTCCTTTTTCCATGGGAAAATAACAAAGGTATCAGGATCCGGATTAAGGTACATATCTGACTCTTCTATTCTAACGAAGCCATCTATGGAAGAACCATCAAACATTATCTCGTTGTTCAAAGCCTTTTCTAGCTCTTCCACAGGAATAGACACATTCTTCATGACCCCAAAAATGTCGGTAAACTGAAGATGCACATACTCCACTTTGTGTTCTTTTGCGAGTTTCAATACATCCTCTTTGCTATATTTTTTCCCCATACTCTTCCTCCTCAAAAATAAAATTAAGGGTGAAGTTACCAAAGGCTCCCCACCCCTTTAACTGCCCTTTCCATCCCTCAATATCTTATTCAATTTTAACCAATATTTATTATATCACTTTTTCTTCCTATTGCAATATAGTTTTAATAAATTTTTTGAAATTTTAAAGGTTTACGTTATAATATTATTATACCTTGAGAGATAGAAAAGACCACCAAGGGGGAAATTATTATGAAAAGCTTCGCCACTATCATTCCTTTTATAAAAAGGCATAAGTGGGATTATTTTATTGGAATCATTTTCTTATTAGGAGTAGACTTGCTTCAAATGATAATCCCTCGTCTGCTTGGCAGTGTAACCGATTTATTTAAAAGTAAAGACCTTACACCAAAAATATTGCTAAATTACTCTTTATGGATAATAGGTATATCTTTACTAATTTTTGCCTTTAGATTTATATGGCGAATTAAGATAATGGGAATGTCAAGGCTTTTAGAAAAGGAATTAAGAGAAGACCTTTTTTATAAGCTTCTGACTCTATCCCCTCAATATTACCACGAACACAAAACGGGCGACCTAATGGCTCATGCTACCAATGATATAAATGCCGTAAGAATGGCAGCAGGACCCGGGATTATTATGTCGATTGACGCTTCTTTTTTAAGCATTACTATAGTTTTGATAATGGTTTTAACTATTGATATAAAATTGACTGTGTTTGCCTTACTTCCACTACCAATTTTAGCCCTTGTAGTCAATAAATTTGGAAGAATAATCCACGCAAGATTTACAAAAGTTCAAGAAGCCTTCGCATCCTTGACCGACAAGGTACAAGAAAGTATTTCAGGAATAAGAGTAATAAAGGCATTTGTTCAAGAAAAAGAAGAAATAGAAAATTTTCGTCAAGAAAATTTAAAAAACTTCATGGCTAACATGAACATGATAAAGGTCTGGGGCCTTTTTGATCCTATGGTGCAGTTCCTTGCCGCCTTAAGTTTCACAATTGCTCTTTTGTACGGCGGTCTTCAAGTAATAAAGGGAACAATTTCTTTAGGAGACTTTGTAGCTTTTACCGCCTATCTCGGTATGCTTATATGGCCTATGATGGCTTTCGGATGGGTTATAAACATCTTTCAGAGAGGATCTGCTTCAATGGAAAGAGTGAATGTCATATTGAGTGAATCACCAGAGATAACCGACAAATATGCTGACCCAAATATAACTACAATAGAGGGAAACATAGAAATAAAAAACCTGACCTTTTCATATAAAAAAGACCTTCCACCTGTTTTAAAAAACATAAACCTGAAAATCCCCAAAGGCAAAACTCTTGCTATAATTGGTAAAACAGGTAGTGGGAAAAGCACACTTGTAAACTTAATAGCAAGGCTATATACGGTTCCTTGTGACACAATTTTTATAGACGGTCACGACATAAATGAAATCCCCTTAAAAATCTTGAGGGAAAATATTGGCTTTGTTCCCCAAGACAATTTTATCTTTTCTGACACAATAGCTAACAATATAGCCTTTACAAAAGAAGAACCCCTGGAGAAAATACAGAAATTTGCCGAAATTGCTGATATCCATAAGGATATAATAGAATTTCCTCAGCAATATGAAACTGTGGTAGGCGAAAGAGGTGTTACACTTTCAGGAGGTCAAAAGCAAAGAATAGCAATTGCACGAGCTCTTATAAAAGAACCTAAAATTTTAATATTAGACGATAGCCTCTCTGCTGTAGATACTAATACAGAAGAAAAGATACTGCAAAACTTAAAAGAGTTTATGAAAAACAGAACCACTATAATAGTCTCTCATAGAATTTCTACCATAAAAAACGCGGATGAAATTATAGTACTGGATGAGGGTGAAATAGTAGAAAGAGGCACTCACGAAGACCTCTTGAGTTTAAAGGGTTTATACTATAGCATATATGAAAAACAACAGCTAGAAGAAGCCATAGAAAAAGAAAGCTGAGGTGATACAAATGGAATACCAACAAGAAGAAATAATGGCAAAACCTTTTGACTGGAAAATAATGAAACGACTTTTGACTTACGCAAAACCTTATTGGTTTTACATAATGATAGGCGCCATAGCAATTTTGCTGGTAACTGCTTCAAACCTTTTACGACCTTACCTAGTACAGCAAGCCATAGATAACTACATAAACAACCCTCACATTCCTAAGAATGAAGCAATTCAAGGTGTAATAAGAATAGGCAGTATTTACATAGCCATAATAACGGCGGCCTTTTTAATAAATTACGGTCAGGTCTATCTCATCCAGTACACAGGTCAGAAAATAATATTTAATCTACGACAGCAAATTTTTGAACATCTTCAAAGGCTTTCTTTATCATTTTTTGACAGAAATCCGGTAGGACGTTTAGTAACACGCGTAACCAACGACACTGACACTTTAAATGAAATGTACACCAGTGTAATAACAAACCTGTTCAACGACCTCTTTATAATTGCAGGGATTATCATTGCAATGTTAAGTTACAATGTAAGGCTGGCATTCATCACTTTATCTACCACTCCTTTGATACTGACGGGTATGTATATATACAGAAGACTTGTCTCACAAGCATACCGACTTGTTAGGATAAGACTCGCTCGAATAAATGCTTTCCTCTCAGAACACATAAGCGGCATGAAGATAGTTCAGCTATTCGTGGTAGAAAGCAAAAAAATGGACGAATTTAGGAAAATAAATAAGCAATATTATGAAGCAAATATGAAACAGCTCACCATATTTGCCATTTTCCGTCCCTCAATGGACGTCATTTATTCTCTCACTTTGGCCCTTTTAATATGGTATGGTGGTAAAGACATAATAGCAGGAAAAATAGAATTCGGTGTGCTTTACGCTTTTGTAAATTACCTTCAACAGCTTTTTCAACCCATCTTTGACATATCTGAAAAATACGATATACTTCAGTCAGCAATGGCTTCTGCAGAAAGAATATTTATTCTCTTGGATACCAAAGAAGAAGTCAAAGACCCTGAAAACCCTGTACCTCTTGGAGATATAAAGGGACGGATTGAGTTTAAAAATGTATGGTTTTCCTATAACGGAAAGGACTGGGTATTAAAAGACGTCTCTTTTGAAGTCAATCCAGGAGAAACAGTGGCCTTTGTAGGTGCTACAGGTGCAGGTAAAACCTCTATAATAAACCTTTTGTGCAGATTTTACGACATTCAAAAAGGAGAAATATTAATTGACGGAATTGACATAAGAAAAGTAAGGCAGCAAGACTTGAGAAAACACATCGGCATAGTCCTTCAGGATGTATTCCTGTTTACAGGCGATATAAAATCAAATATAAGGCTTAATAACAAAAACATAACCGATAATGATATATATAGGGTAGCAAAATATGTAAATGCTCATCAATTCATAAAAAAACTCCCTGAAGGATATAATTCCAAAGTTACGGAAAGAGGTTCTACTCTTTCGGCTGGTCAAAGACAGCTTTTAGCTTTTGCAAGAGCACTGGCGTTCAACCCTAAAATCCTGGTTTTGGATGAAGCAACTGCTAACATAGACACAGAGACAGAAAAACTGATACAAGACGCTCTTTTAAAATTGACAAAAGGGCGCACTACGCTTGTCATCGCCCATAGGCTTTCCACAATACAGCACGCCGACAAAATAATAGTCCTTCACAAAGGCCGCATAAGAGAAATAGGAACTCATCAGGAACTCCTCAAGAAAAAAGGCCTTTATTACACACTTTACATGTTGCAATACAAAGACCAGCTTAAAGAAAATAAAATAAGTTAGCATACTTCTTCAAAGGGAGGGCATACTATTTCTGAGGTGGTGATATGGTAAAATTTCCGAAGTGGATAGTTGCCCTCCTCATATTAGGAATAATGTTTAACACAACAGGATGCAAAAAACAAGAAAAAATCCAAAAAAAGCCTTCAACTTCAACAGAATCGCAGGTTCCAAAAGAACTTACAAAAATAGAAAAAGATATTGAAAAAATAATAGATGAAGCAAAAAAGATAAAAACGGTTTATAAAACTCCGGAAAAGTCCCAATCTGATGAAAAAACTAAAAGTAAGAAGGAAGAAAAGCAGAAACCTTCTCAAAATGAAATAAAATGGCAACAAATAGAAAAAAACTTAAAAGATATACATAACGATTGGAATTCCCTTTCTACCCTAGCCATGAAAAAAGGCACAAAGCTAAACCTCATTAACAGTATGAGCGCGGCCATAAACGATCTCACACTAGTAATAGAAAAAAAGTCTAAGACAGATGTTTTAATATATGCTAATGGCGTATATAAATATATACCTGAATTTGAAAAACTTTTTTCAGATGAAACTCTAACTTCTGAACTAAAAAAGCTCAAGTTCTACTGCCGGGATATCGAATTTAAAAGTGAAACTGAAAAATGGGATGAAATTTCCAAAGACATAGTAGATGTAAATTCCATCTGGGAAACATTAAAGCCAAGGTTGCCCAAAAATGCGAAAGCTTCTGCCGACAAACTTGAAGGCAGCATTGCAGAACTTCAAAAAGCAGTAAAACTCCACAATAAGCTTCTTACAAAGATAAAAGCAGAAGTGATGCTTAACACTTTAAAATCTCTCGAAAAAGTCTCAAAGCCTAAAGAGTGAAAAGTGTACACTTTTTAGGCTTTTTTATCTCGTGTAATCCTTATTTTATTGACTTCATATAATGGTAGTGATATATTTTAAGTAAGTCATTTACTTTAATACAGTATAAAATTAAAAAGCCCAAAATAGAGGGGGATTAAAAATTATGAAAAAAGTTAATGTAGCAATTGTCGGAGCTACCGGCATGGTTGGGAGAACTTTTCTAAAGATTATGGAAGAAAGAAATTTCCCTGTAAATGAACTCTACTTATTTGCCTCCTCGAAATCTGCCGGTGAAAAACTCTATTTTAAAAACAGGGAATATGTAGTTGAAGAACTTACTGAAGAAAGCTTTAAAAAAGACATACAAATAGCCTTATTCTCAGCGGGAGCCACTATAAGCAAACAATTTGCGCCGATAGCTGCATCTCGAGGAATAATAGTCATAGATAATTCCAGTGCATGGCGCATGGACGAAAACGTGCCTTTAGTAGTACCAGAAGTAAATCCAGAAGACATCCATTGGCATAAAGGAATAATAGCGAATCCAAACTGCTCTACTATACAGATGGTCGTTCCTTTAAAACCCCTTCATGACAGGTACAGGATAAAGCGCATTGTCGTATCTACTTATCAAGCAGTATCAGGAGCAGGCAAAAAAGGGATAGATGACCTGGAAAGAACACAAAGAGGAGAACCTCCTCAGGTATTTCCACATCCAATAGCAAATAACTGCATTCCTCACATTGACTCATTCACTCCAGGTGGATATACAAAAGAGGAACTCAAGATGATAAACGAAACGAAGAAAATAATGAAAGATGACTCCATAAAAGTCTCTCCAACTACAGTAAGAGTACCTGTGGTAAATTCCCACAGCGAATCTGTAAATATAGAATTTGCTCGGCCATACGAAATGAAAGACCTGATAGAAACTTTGAAAAACGCACCTGGAGTCGTAGTGATGGACGATCCTGAAAATAATTTATATCCTCTTGCCACTCTTGCTACAGGAAAAGACGAGGTATTTGTGGGTAGAATAAGAAGGGATGAAACAGTTTACAGCGGTTTAAACATGTGGATAGTAGCAGACAACATAAGAAAAGGTGCGGCAACTAATGCCGTGCAGATTGCTGAACTTGTAATCAAAAATATGTGAAAGGAGAAGTGAGTATGCCTGTATTTAAAGGTTCTTGCGTAGCTATTGTCACTCCTTTTACTGAAAATGGAGTAAATTTTGATAAGCTAGGCGAATTAATCGAATGGCACATAAAAGAAGGAACAGATGCAATCCTCATATGTGGAACCACTGGAGAAGCTTCTACAATGACTGATGAGGAACAAAAGGAAGCCATAAAATTCACTGTAGAAAAAGTTGCAAAAAGGATACCGGTCATTGCAGGAACCGGCTCTAACAACACTGCTCATGCAATTGAACTCAGCGAATACGCACAATCAGTAGGAGCAGATGCCCTTTTAGTAATAACTCCCTATTATAATAAAACAACACAAAAAGGATTGGTAGCTCACTTTACTGAAATAGCCCGTCACGTAGATATTCCTATTATAATTTATAACGTGCCCAGCAGGACATCTTTGAATATGCTACCCGAAACCTATTTAGAAGTCAGGAAAAAAGCAGAAAATGTAGTAGGAGTAAAAGAAGCAAGCGGAGATATATCTCAGATTGCTGAAATCGCCCGCATAATGGGTAAATCTTTTGAAATATACTCAGGAAACGATGACCAGGTAATACCAATCATGTCTTTAGGAGGCCTTGGAGTAATTTCTGTGACAGCAAACATAATTCCCGCTAAAATTCATGAAATGACAGTAGCCTACCTCAATGGAGATATTGAAAAAGCAAGAGATATGCAGTTAGAACTGAACCCTTTAAACAAAGCTCTTTTTATAGAAACCAATCCAATACCCGTGAAAACTGCTATGAACCTGATGGGTTTTGGAGTAGGCCCTCTGCGCTTGCCTCTTGTTGAAATGAGCGAGAAAAATCTTGAATATCTAAAATCGGTTTTAAGGCAGTATGGCCTTTTAAAGGAGGAAAATTAATGATACGATTGATAATTCATGGCTGCAACGGAAAAATGGGCAAAGTAGTAGCAAAATTGGCCAAAGAAAATCCTGAATTTGAAGTAGTAGCAGGGGTAGATAAAAACACTTCCCCACTTGATTTCCCTGTATATTCAGACTTAAAAGATGTGAAAGAAGAAGCAGATGTTATAATAGATTTTTCTTATCATGAAGCTGTTCCAAATCTAGTAAGAGAAGCTGCAAAAAGAAAAATTCCTGTAGTTATTGCAACTACAGGGCTCAGCGAAGAAGAATTAAAAGAAGTAGAAAAAGCTTCAAAAGAAATCCCAATTTTCAGGTCTGCCAATATGTCTTTCGGAATAAACGTGCTTATAAGTCTTGTAAAAGAAGCTGCAAAAGTTTTAGAGGGTTTTGATATAGAAATAGTAGAAAAACATCACAACCTTAAAAAAGATGCCCCAAGCGGTACAGCCCTTATGATTGCAGATTCAATAAATCAGGTATTACCCGAAAAGAGAGAGTACGTATATGGAAGGTACACAAAAACAGAACCAAGAAAATCAAATGAAATAGGAATACACGCAGTAAGAGGAGGAACAATAGTCGGAGACCATGATGTAATCTTTGCTGGCCCCAATGAAGTAATAACAATCTCACATTCTGCCCAATCAAGAGAAGTCTTTGCCCATGGAGCCTTAAAAGCCGCTAAATTCTTAATAGGTCAAAACCCAGGATTATATACAATGGAAGACCTTGTAAAGAAAGGATGATAAACTTGAGCACAAATGACAACCTGACAAACGCTTATGAAATCGCAAGGTATATAAAAGAAGCAAAAAAATCAACCCCCGTAAAGGCATATGTGCAGGGAAACATCCATGCAGAAGAAACGGAAGAATTAAAAATATTTGGTTGCGAAGAATTTAAAATACTCATTGGAGAACTAGAAATTATAGAAAAAATCATAGAACAAAACAAGGATAGGATAAAATATTACCATTTAGAATACGATAGAAGAAACTCAGCAATACCACTTCTTGACATAACCCATTTAGATGCAAGGATAGAACCAGGAGCAATAATAAGGGACAAGGTCAAGATAGGCAAAAACGCTGTTATAATGATGGGAGCAGTTATAAATATCGGAGCAGAAATTGGCGAAAACTCCATGATAGATATGAACGCTGTAATAGGCGCAAGGGGCATTATAGGAAAAAACGTCCACGTCGGTGCAGGAGCCGTTATAGCAGGAGTCTTAGAACCTCCAAGTAGTGTACCTGTTGTAATTGAAGATAATGTAATGATTGGGGCAAACGCTGTGATACTGGAGGGCGTAAGAGTGGGTCAAGGAGCCGTCGTTGCAGCAGGCTCGGTAGTAATTGAAGATGTACCCCCTAACACAGTAGTGGCGGGTGTTCCTGCAAAAATAGTCAAAGTAGTCGATGAAAAGACCAAAGAAAAAACTAAATTAATGGAAGATTTGAGAGGTTAAAACAAAAACACCCGAGCCTTCGGGTGTTTTATTCTATCATTCTGTTTTTTGCAATTCCTTTTCTACTATCTCCATACGAGTTATAGATACTTCATAAGCAATTTTTGTTACTACTTCATCTCCCAATTTTTTTTGATATTCTCTACTCTGTACCCTCCCCCATAATCTTATTCGGTCTCCGACCTCTAGTTTTTCAGAAAATCTAGCATTTCTACCCCAAGCAATTACGGGTATGTAATCAGATTTATTATAAGGCCTGTTTACAGCTATCAACAAATCCGTTATTTCTCTGCCCAAAGGTGTAGTCCTGTAGACGGGTTTTTTACATATAAATCCGTCCAAAAAAATTTCATTAGGATTCTTTACAACTTCTTCTTCAGGAACAAAAGATATGTCACGAGCAAATACAGTGAGAATAAGTTTGTTTTTACCCTCTTCTGGAGATTTTCTGTTATATGACCTTAGCTGTCCTTCGATTCTTACTCTCATCCCAACTTCCAAATCCATTCCTTCAAATAGACGGTTGGATATGGTTATAGGAAGATAATCTTTTGTTTCGCTCAACCTTGGCACTTCTAAAATAAAATTAAAAAACTTTTCTCCGTAAAGTTCATGGCTAAACTCAAGGGGTGTAAAAACCTTTCCAACCAATGTAACAGTATTGTTCTCTAAAAAATTACCTGCCATCCGTTCACTCTCCCCTTCCCCTTATGTGTCCTTTTAAAAATATATTAACCCTACACCCCGATTATGACAGGCGATTCAAAAAATTTTTCTCTTTCCTTAAACAAAGTCAACAATGTAACCGCAAACAATGAGTTATATATATTATACTGTTCCGACGTTTTTATTTCAACAGGTATTTCCATAGGCTCAATTAACTGGCCTTTTAAATTGTTAAACGCTCTCTGCACACAGTAATTGAACCTATAACCCTGCTCCTCATAAACAATAGACGAAGCAGTAACTGTACACCTGGGGTTTAAACCCACCGTAATTAAAGTAAAATTGATATCCATATCAAAAAGCAAATTTACATCTTTTACATCCCCATTAGCTATTATAACACTTGGAGAAAAATTATTGATATAATTTTTTAATGAATTCATAAGTTTCTTATCAAAAATATCATAAATCACCAGCACATCACAGTATAGGTTGTAATTTATCTCTTCCACTGAAATACCTAGATCACGAAAAAAAACTTCTAAAAACTCTTTTAAAGGAAGGGCACTTTTACTACCAAATACAAAAATCCTTTTCACGAAAATTCACCCCTTTTACGCTTCTATCCCTTATTTTCCTACAAAATTGAATAATTTATTAAAAAGCGAGATAGGAAATTACTCCTATCTCGCAAACCAGTGATGTCCTATTACCGTGGTGACAGGCCTTGTCCATATCCACCATGAAGTAGAAGTCTCTGGATTAAAGAAATAAAGAGCTCCTCCGGTTGGATCCCAACCTGCTAAAGCAGCGTCAGCCGCTTTAAAAGCTTCCATGTCAGGTTCATGGTTAAAAAATTCTCCATTTAACACTGATTCAAAGGCATATGGCTGATAAATAACTCCTGCTACCGTGTCAGGGAAAATCCCACTTCTCATTCTGTTTAGTATCACCGCTCCAACGGCTACTTTTCCTTCAAAACTTTCTCCTCTAGCCTCAGCGTATATCATCTTTGCTATTAAATATCTGTCCACCAAGTAATTATAATAGGCGCTGTCATCTTTTATAGGAACTACAAGCTTTTCCCCTGGATATATTAAATTATCCCATTTATTATTTGCCTGCCTTACGCTGTCTAAATCGCTTCCATACCATGTTGCAATCAAATAGAGGGAATCTCCCCTTGATACCACGTGTACTTTCGTATAAGCATAAGCCTGAGAAACTACACCAAAGACCATTGCAAAGACAAGTATCAATGCCATGACCTTTTTCATATCTTTTCCTCCTTTCTATTGTCGTTTTTCAACAACAGAGGAGTCAAACCCTTTTCCTATTATATTACCCTATCCTTACAAGCTCAACTTGCGTATATGGCCGTTATTCACTTTTATATCTCTTCTGTGCTTTTTATGATATATTATTGAGATATATTCTCAAATATACTCCTGTATACTCTTTTATTCTTATATTCCATAAATGTAAAAATTTTACCTAAACCTTCATTGACACCTTTTTAAAAAAAGTGCTATAATATTTTCGTAATTTATTTAAATTTATTCAAGAAAGCGGGGTCCAAAGCTTGATTAAAGCATTGAAGTACATATCGACTCTTCTTATGCTTATCTTACTACTAACTTCTACCGCCTATGCAAAACAAGATATGGACACAGCTATAGTATTAGAAGCAAGCCAGGTAAAAGAAAAAACTCAAGCATCTGAGGGAACACCTCTGGCATATCAAACTGTAAAACTAAAAATAACTAGTGGAAAATACAAAGGTCAAGTTTTTACTATTGAGAATAATCTCACGGGAAACCTGGCTTTTGACATAATAGTGAAAAAAGGAGATAAGGTTTTCGTATATATAGAACCCCAAAAAGATGGTCATCTTGATGTCTTCATTTTAGATTACTACAGGCAGGATTACGTGCTTTACCTAACACTGCTTTTTGCTGCATCTTTAATTTTAGTAGGGCGCCAAAAAGGTATAAAAGCTATAATAACTCTCGCATTCACATTTTTCATAATAATTAAAATATTACTCCCTGCTATTCTTTTAGGATATAATCCTATACCTATAGCTGTCTTGGTTTCTATAGTAATTACCGTTCTTACTATGTTTATAATAGCAGGAATAAACAGTAAAAGCATTTCGGCTATAATAGGTACTACAAGCGGAGTTATACTAGCAGGCTTTATAGCTTACTTTATAGGGAGCAAAATCCGTCTTACCGGTCTTTCCAGTGATGAAGCTGCGATGCTCCTTTACATACCTCAACAGATAACTTTCGATTTTAAAAGCCTTTTGTTTGCAGGAATAATCTTAGGAGCCTTAGGAGCCGTAATGGACGTAGGAATATCTATAGCTTCTGCAGTTGAAGAAATAAGCAGAGCAAACGAAAATCTCACTACAGGGCAACTCTTTTCCGCAGGAATGAATGTTGGAAGAGACATAATGGGAACCATGGCAAGCACTTTAATTCTAGCTTATTCTGGAAGCGCAATTCCTCTCCTTCTCTTGTTTATGGCTTACCAAACTTCATTGAAAGAGATAATAAATTTGGACATCATAGCCACAGAGATAGTTCGTTCACTGGCCGCAAGCACAGGATTGGTCGCTGCCATTCCTCTCACTGCTCTCGCTGCAGCAATTTTAGTAAAAAAAAGCAAAAAACAAAGTGAACATACTGTTGTCAGAAAATAAAAAGTTCAAAATTATCCAAAAACTCTTCTACTGTATTAAAGATTTTCTCTCTAATAGTTTTTTCTCCCATGCCTTTTTCTTTAAGTTCATGATACTTTGAAGCTATAAACTCATACAAGTCGTATCTATCAATACTTTTCTCCTCTAAGGGAGTTATGATAAAAAATTCATCAATTCTCCCTGTAAAGCTCTCTTTCTTTTGATATTTAGCAGGTAACAAATTCATATCCAATTTTAAAAACTTTCGGTTCATCTGAAAATTGATTAAAAACGCTTTAGAACACATAAGTTGCAAAAGAGATTTTAACTCTCCTATATTGCCTTCGTACTTAAAAGAAGAAAGTAAGTAGACGAGGTAGTAAGGAACAATAATTGGACTGCCTAATCTTTTTGATTCTTCTTTTATAAGATATAAAATTATTTTCAGTTTTTCTTCTAAAGGTCTTTCATCAAAGGAAGGAAGTTGAATTATAACAGGTATTCTTCTTATAAAGGTCTTCAATAGTATTGAATCTATTTTTTCTGTAGTAGCTGCAATGATCATTATATTTGCTTTCCTTTCTTCAGTATCTCCCAACCTTTTGTAAATTCCCTTATCCATCAAATAAAAAAGCATTTCTTGTCCTTCTGGGGGCAACCGATGGACCTCATCCAAAAATAGAATTCCATTATCTGCCTTTTCTACTAAACCTATCTTTTCATTATAGGCTCCAGTATAAGCACCTTTTACATGACCAAAAAGGTGAGAAAGAAGAAGCTGTGGATTATGGTAATAATCCGCACAGTTTAAAACCTCAAAGGCTCCTCTTAATCCCTTTCGCTGAGCAAATTTATACATACTTTCTGCCAAATACGTTTTTCCTGAACCAGCAGGACCGATAACAAGAGTATGCAACCCATGAGGAGGATATATCACTGCAGCTTTTGCCTGCTCTATTTGCTCCTTTAAACTTCCATCATATCCAACTATATTGCTAAAATCAGCTTCTTTAACATATGTTTCACTAATCCTCTCTAATTCATTTAGGCTAATTTCATATTGAACTTCTCTGCCAAAAGCACGAATAAAGGTCTCTCTTTCAACATAATAAACTGGCTTGGAAATTATTTTGATAACCTTTTCTTCCCTAACAAGCTCATTTAAAATAGATGATACGTTAGCTCGCGCAATATCGAGAATTTCCCCTATCTCAGCTGTAGTAATGCCTCCAATCTTATGAAGAAAGAAATCTCTCAAATTAAAATTTTTACTTTTTTCAATTACGAGTCGGTACACCCTATCTTTATTGCTCATACTTCTCACCATTTTCTAGATATTCCTCTTTAATTATATTATTTAGATACAAACCGAGCTTTTCCTCCATTATCATAAAAAGTTTTTTTCAACAAAATTCGTCAAAATTTTTATGGATAATAACAAATCAAAAAACACTAGAGTTAAATGTATAAAAATCTGTATATAAAAAATATACAATTTGAAAATCTCCCTCAACTTTACCATATACAATAATATGGCATAAAAATTGCTTTTCTGTTTTATAGAAATATTTTCGAGGAGGTGGGAAATTGTAAATAAAGATTTTTCAAAAATTAAAAAACAACTTTATCTCAATTTTAAGGAGGCATGTGAAATGAAAAGAAGCTATCTAGTAAAATTTTTACTTTCACTAATATTGATTATAAGCTTAATTTCTCTGACCGACATAGCAACACAAGCCCAACCTAATCAAATAAACACTGTCGTAGAACCTTCTTCTAAAATTTATCCAAACTTACCTCAAAAAACATCTATCCAGGATATTAATAAAAACAAAATTTTTGACAACTTAGAACAAAGACTAATTAGTGCACCAGACAAAGAAGAATTTCCTGTAATAATAACTTTTAACAAACCCATAACCGACCAGGACCTTTTAAATATCACAAAAAACATCGGAGGATTTAATATAAAACACAAATATAAAATTATTCCTTCCATTGCCACCAATCTAACCAAAGGTCAAATCAATCTACTGTCCAAATTAGAAATAGTAAAGCAAATTGAGTATGATGAGCCTGTATACGCTACTTTAGATACCGCAACAAAGTGGTTTGGAATCACAAAAGCACGGAGTGATTTTGGAGTCACAGGGAAAAATATAACAATAGCAATTATTGACACAGGTATAGACGGAAATCACGTTGACCTCTCAGGTGGAAAAATAATAGGATGGAAAGACTTTATCAACAACAAAACTACACCATACGACGACAATGGCCACGGAACTCACGTAGCAAGTATTGCTGCAGGCACAGGTGCTGGAAACAGTCTTTACAAAGGCGTTGCTCCTGATGCTTTGTTGGTAGGAATAAAAGTTTTAGATGCAAATGGAAGCGGCAGCATGAGCACTGTAACTGCAGGAATTGACTGGGCTGTTCAAAATAAAGATGTATACGGAATCAAAGTTATAAATTTAAGCCTCGGCACTTCTACAAGTTCTGATGGAACTGACTCTACCTCATTAGCAGTGAATAGAGCAGTAGATAGCGGTATTGTAGTAGTTGTAGCAGCAGGAAACTCTGGCCCTGCAAAATACACCATAGGGTCCCCTGGTGCTGCGGAAAAAGCCATAACAGTCGCAGCAATGGCAGATGTAGGTGAACTTGGCTTTAACCTCGCAAGCTTTTCCAGCCGCGGTCCTACTGCTGACGGAAGAATAAAACCTGACATTGCTGCCCCAGGATATAATATAACTGCCGCAAAGGCGAATTCTGTAAATGGATATGTAACATACAGCGGTACAAGCATGGCAACACCTTTTGTAGCAGGAACTGTTGCTCTTATGCTTAACGCTAATCCAAATCTCACTCCAAATGATGCAAAAAATATAATAATGTCTACTGCAAAAAGCTGGGGACCTCCAAGCAAAAACGTTGACTATGGTGCAGGAAGATTGGATGGCTATGAAGCTATAAGGGTAGCAGGTAATTTTAGAGGAAATAATATTGATGTACCAAATCATTATTATATTTCAGGTTATCTGCCCGGTTCTCGTTACAGTGATATTTGGACTTTTAACGCAATAAATACAAGTTATCCAATCTCAATAACATTAATAATTCCTGACTGGGCAAATTACAATCCCGATTTTGATATATACCTCTATGATCCAAGCGGCACACTTATCAAAAGCTCTACAGGGACTCAAAGGCAAGAAACAATAACAATACTTCCTTCAAAAACTGGTACTTATTATATCAAAGTTTATTCATATAGAGGTAGTGGCAATTATTTCTTTGATTTAAGCGCTGGAGGTAGTGAACCTGTAAAATATTAAAAAACCAAAAACTTAGATCTGCCAAGAGAAAATTTCCTCTTGGCAGTTTTTTATGCTTTTTTATGCTTTTAATAAATTTGTACGTATAGTGTTATAATTGAATTGTTATGGTTTAATGTGTACAATTGTATTATAGAAGGTAAAAATATTATAACAATTTTAAGGAGGGTGAAACAATGCTTGACCTTCTTGAAACAAAGAAAAATTTATCTGAAAAATTAAAGGGCGGAGTAATCATGGATGTAACAACTCCTGAACAAGCAATAATTGCTGAAAAAGCAGGAGCTGTGGCAGTCATGGCACTTGAAAGAGTTCCGGCCGATATTAGGGCAAGGGGTGGAGTCGCAAGAATGACAGACCCTAAAATAATAAAGGAGATAAAGGCAGCAGTATCAATCCCTGTTATGGCGAAAGTTAGAATTGGACATTTTGTGGAAGCACAGATTTTAGAGGCACTTGGGATAGATTTTATTGATGAAAGTGAAGTTTTAACACCTGCAGATGAGATGTACCATATAAACAAATGGGATTTTAAAGTGCCTTTTGTATGTGGTGCAAAAAACCTTGGAGAGGCTTTAAGGCGCATAGCAGAAGGAGCTTCAATGATAAGAACAAAAGGTGAAGCAGGTACTGGAAATGTAGTAGAAGCTGTAAGGCATATGAGGATGATAAATGCCGAAATAAAAAGGCTTACAACTTTGGGAGAAGAGGAGCTTATGGCTGCTGCAAAAGAACTTCAGGCACCCTATGACCTTGTAAAATATGTTGCACAACATGGAAAACTTCCAGTTGTAAATTTCGCAGCAGGAGGCATCGCTACACCGGCAGACGCGGCACTCATGATGCAGCTTGGTGCAGATGGTGTTTTTGTTGGTTCAGGAATATTTAAATCGCAAAACCCTGAAAAAATGGCAGCTGCTATAGTAAAAGCTGTAAAATATTACAACAAGCCAGAAATACTAGCAGAAGTCTCTGAAGGCTTAGGAGAAGCAATGAGTGGTATAGATATAAGGCAATTAGAAGAAACTAAATTATACGCTACAAGAGGATGGTAAATTATAGGGCTTGATACCTTGGTAGGTACCAAGCCCATCCCTTTAATTAAAGCACTAAATTTTTAACATTATCTTTTTGTATTTGCTGGTATTCATTTATAGACAAAAGAGTCAAGGCATTTAAGTTTACTTTCATGACAGCATTCAAAGCTGCTTTTATAGTGTCTATACAAGTAAAAAGAGGGATTCTGTATTCAACCGCCGTTCTCCTTAATTTAAATCCTGCATTATCAGGCTTTTTACCTTTGGTTGGTGTATTTACTACAACGTCAAAATATCCTTCTCTTAGCAATTTTATTGCATCCTCTGCTATTACACTTTTTACCTCAATTCCTCTTTTTGTTAGATATTCACTGGTTTTAAAAGTTGCCCATATTTCGTAACCACTGCTTTTTAACTTTTCTACCAAGATTTCTGCTTCTTCAAAATCCCTTTCTGCTATTGAAAGCAATATCCTGCCTTTTTTTGGTATTTTAAGCCCTGTTCCTTCCAAAGCTTTGTAAATAGCTCCTTCGTACGTCAAATCTATTCCCATTATCTCTCCAGTAGACTTCATTTCAGGACTTAACGAAACTTCAACATCAATAAGTTTTTCCATAGAAAACACCGGTGCTTTTATAACTGTATATGGCGGATGAGGCCATAAACCACCTTTATAGCCTAAGTCTTTTAACTTCTTTCCTAAAGCAACTTCTACCGCTAATTTCACCATAGGTAAACCTGTTGCTTTGCTCATAATAGGTACGGTACGAGAAGCCCTGGGATTCACTTCTAAAACATATACTATACCCTCTTTTACTACAAACTGGATGTTTATAAGTCCTTTTACTTTTAGAGCTCTAGAGATTTTTTCTGTATAATCTATAATGGTATTTACCTCTCTTTCAGTCAAACTTCTTGCAGGATATACAGTAAAACTATCCCCTGAATGTATACCAGCCCTTTCTATGTGTTCCATTATTCCAGAGATTAATACACATTCTCCATCTGAAATCGCATCAATTTCTACTTCTCTTCCGTTTATATATTTGTCTATCAACACAGGTTTCCCCGCGGAGAGTTCTATAGCATTTTTTACATAATCAACTAGTTCTTGAATTGTATCGACTTTTTCCATCGACTGTCCCCCTATAACGTAAGAAGGCCTAACTAGAAGAGGGAAACCCAACTTCAATGCTATGTCTTTTGCATCTTTTACTGTACTGGCATATCCTCCCTTAGGCTGATTTACATTTAATTCCTTCAAAAGTTTTGAGAACTTCTCTCTATTCTCACTTATATCAATGCTTTCAAAGGAAGTACCTAATATTTTTACACCACTTTTTATAAGGTCCTCTGCCAGATTAATGGCCGTTTGACCGCCAAACATTACTAGAACACCAAGTGGTCTTTCTTTTTCATATATGTTTAAAACATCTTCCAATGTAATAGGTTCAAAATAAAGTCTATCCCCTGTATCAAAGTCTGTACTTACAGTTTCTGGATTATTGTTTATAATAATAGATTTGATTCCAGCTTCTTTTAAAGCCCACAAAGCTTTAACAGAACAGTAATCAAATTCTATCCCTTGCCCAATCCTTATGGGGCCCGATCCTATTACAATCACTTTTGGTATATCATGGATTACAACCTCATCTTCTCCATTGTACGTGGAATATATCCCCGTATCCACCATCTTATATGAAGGACTTATACCATATATTCTCCTTAAAGCCCTAACCTCCTCTTCCTTAAGGCCCTTAATCTCTGCAATTTCTCTATCTGAAAAGCCCATCCTCTTTGCTTCTCTGAGAATTTCTTTTGTTAATTCACTCTTTTCTATTTTTCTTTCCATTTCTACGATATCCGAAAGTTTGGTTAAAAACCATTTATCTACCTTTGTGAGTTCACAAATATAATCTATATCTATACCCCGTCGGAAAGCCTCTGCAATATAAAACAGTCTTAGGTCATTTGGCACTGAAACACCTTTTAGTATTTCTTCCATTCCTGCTTTTTTTATACTTTCTAATCGAAGGCCATAAGCCCCTATCTCTAAAGACCTTACTGCTTTCAAAAGGGAAGCCTCAAAAGATTTGTCTATAGCCATAACCTCTCCCGTGGCTTTCATTTGAGTTCCTATTCTCCTATCAGTAGTAGAAAATTTGTCAAAAGGCCACCTTGGAACTTTTGTTACGACATAATCTATGACAGGTTCAAAGAAAGCGTTAGATTTATTTGGCACGGGGTTCTTTATTTCATCAAGCCTCAAGCCTATTGCTATCTTTGCAGCAACTCTGGCAATTGGATATCCTGTTGCTTTTGAGGCCAGTGCACTTGAACGGCTAACCCTTGGATTTACCTCTATAACGTAGTAATTGTGACTTTGGGGATCTAAAGCAAATTGTATGTTACAACCCCCTTCGATCTTTAAAGCCTTTATTATTTTAATACTTGCATTTTTTAACATATTATATTCGTATTCCGACAAAGTTTGTACCGGTGCTATAACAATGCTATCTCCCGTATGAACTCCTACTGGATCAAAATTTTCCATGCCACAGACTATAATACAATTATCAGCACCATCTCTTATCACTTCAAATTCTATTTCTTTCCAACCGTACAGTGATTTTTCCACCAAAACCTCGTGAACCATGCTTTTTTTTAGCCCTAAATTTACAATTGAAATGAGCTCCTCATCAGTATAAGCCATTCCACCACCTGTGCCCCCAAGAGTATATGCAGGTCTTATTATCAGCGGATATCCATATTTTTTAGCAAATTCAAGAGCTTCTCTCTCATTTGTTACCGTTACACTTTCTGCCATCGGCTCTCCTATTTCTTCCATCTTTCTTTTAAAAAGTTCCCTGTCCTCAGCAGTTTTTATTGACTCAAAAGAAGCACCCAAAATCTTTACATTATACTTATCTAAAATTCCTGCCTCTTTCAACTTAACTGCAAGGTTAAGTCCTGTCTGTCCCCCCAGTGTAGCAAGGACTCCATCAGGCCTCTCTCTTTCTATTATCTTTTCCATAACTTCAAGAGTAGGATTTTCGATATAAACGACATCTGCTATATCTGTATCAGTCATTATGGTAGCTGGATTATTATTTACAAGCACAACCTGTACCCCTTCTTCTCTTAAGGCTTTACAAGCTTGCGTTCCGGAATAGTCAAACTCGGCTGCCTGTCCTATCACAATCGGCCCGGATCCTATTACCAGAACTTTTTTGATGTTTTCATACTTTGGCACAATAAAACCTCCTTTTGAAACTATGGCATTATTTTTGATATAAGTGTTCCTATATTTTTAATATATATGCAACTTTTTTTATAATTATACATAATGGGTAAAAAATAATAATATTAAGGAGTCTGCTAATCTGGGTTATATTATATCACACCTATCAAAAACTTTTCAACAAGATTTTATAAAAATTCCTTATATATTTCTGCAGCGTGTATTAATATACCAAAAGGGTATGAGGTCACTTCTCCTCATACCCTTTTAGTATATTTTCCCCTGACTTTATTAACACACTTCTGTCAAAATAGAAAATTTCTATAGGTTCTCCTTCCAAAAGGGTAAATACTGATTCTTCATGAGTTACTTTTACATTTATCTTTCTTCCTTTGTACTTTACATTAAAAGAGAGCATCTTCCACCCCTCGGGCAATCTTGGAGTAAAGTGCAGTTCATCTGTGTAAACCCTCATTCCTCCAAAACCATTTACCACGGCACTCCAGGACCCTGCCATTGCTGCAGCATGAATCCCATCTTTTACATTGTCATTGTAATCATCTAAATCCATCCTTGCAGTCAGCATAAAGTATTTATAAGCTTTGTCAGTATACCCTATTTCATTGGCAAGTATACTAAATATTGCTGGCGATAGGGACGAGTCGTGAGTAGTAATAGGTTCATAATAGTCAAAATTCTTTTTAAGCTGTTCTATAGTAAATTTTTCTCTCTGTAAAAACATCAAAAGCAACACATCAGGCTGTTTGCAGATCTGATACCTGTAAATGTTGAGGTAGTGCCAATGAAGCAATAACGGAAATTGGTCTTCTGGTATTTCATTTACTGTTATCCTCTCTTTATACAAAAAACTGTCATCCTGTGGTATAATATCAAGCTCTTCCGAGTACGGAAGGTACATATTGTCAGCTGCCCTTTTCCACGAAGCAATCTCTTCATCTTTTAGATTTAGTTTTGAAGCGACCTTTTGATACTTTTCAGGCACTTCCTTTTTCATTTTGTTTGCAATATCATAGGCGTATTCCAAATTCATTTTTGCCATATAATTTGTATATGCGTTATTATCAACCAATGCCGTATACTCATCAGGACCAGTGACAGTGTTTATACAGAATTTATTTCCTTTAAGAGGAATATACGCTCCTAAATCTTCCCAAAACCTTGCAGTTTCAAATACTATTTCACAGCCGTAGTCATAGAGAAAATCCAAATCATTCGTAGCTTCCACATACCTTTTTAAAGCATAAACTATATCAGCATTTATGTGATATTGAGCAGTTCCAGCAGGAAAGTATGCAGAACATTCAGGTCCATCAATTGTCCTCCAGGGATATAAAGCTCCTTTATGCCCCAACTCTTTAGCCCTATTTCTCGCAGCATCTAAGAGGTTATATCTATACATTATTAAAGCTTTTGCAATTTCTGGCTTTGTGTAAAGGAAAAAAGGCAGTATATAAATGTCAGAATCCCAAAAGTAATGGCCTTCATACCCTTCCCCAGTAAGTCCCTTTGCTGCAATATTAGTTTTTCCGTCTCTACCGACAGACTGCAAAAGGTGAAACATATTAAATCTTATACCCTGCTGCAGAGCCTTATCTCCTTCTATTACTACATCGGCATCTTCCCAAAAAGATTGCAAAAATTCTTCCTGCTCTTTTTCTATTTTGCAAAATCCATCTTCTTGTGCTCTTCTCACTTCTTCTAAGGCCAATTTCATTGTTTCACTTTTGTCGCAATCTTTTGAGGTATAATAAGATATAAATTTATTAAGAATATATACTTTGTTCTTCTCAGCTTTAAAAGCTACTGCAACCTCTACCCTATCTTCTTTTACGTTGTTCAAAACCTCATATTTTTCTGTCCCAACGAGTTCATTTTTCATTGCGCAAGTATATGAAAGGTTGCTCCTTTGTGTTTTTTGAGAAATCCATCCCTCAAAGTCATTTGCTCCTCTTTCAACAGTCTCTAAAACTCTCCCCTTCAGATTTGAACCCACTCTTACATCTTCGCTCTCAGTAATGTTCCTCACATCTCCATTAATGGCAGATACAAATTTTATATCGCCCGTAAAATTAACAGGTTCTACAGAAAAAGAGATTACTGCTAAATGTTGTCTTTGCAATGAAACAATCCTCTTTATTTTTACATTTACAATCTTTCCTGAAGGTGACTCCCATTTTATCTTTCTTTCTACCCAGCCTTTTTTCATATCAAGTACTCTTTCATAAAAGTGAATTTTACCTTTTAAAAGGTCAAATTTCTCTTCTCCTACGTATAACTCTATTATTTTGCTGTCAGCCACATTTAACATGGTCTGCCCTGTTTTCGCAAAACCATATCCCCCTTCAGGGTAGACGATATCGTGTATTTCATAAAACCCATTAATATAAGTCCCTTTTAAGGAAGTACCGTCAGGTCCCGAATACCCTTCTTCAAAATTTCCTCTCATTCCTATATATCCATTCGCTTGAGCAAAAATCGTCTCACTTCTATAGTTTGTTTCTATGCTAAACTCTGTCTCCCTTATTGTCCAATCTTCAAAAGGGTAAATGGGTTTCTTCGTCTTTTTCACCATATCCATCCTCCACTCTTACTTTATTCAAAATTTGAGTCGGAAACAAAGCCGTTTCCGACTCAAATTTAAAATACTTTTACTTGCTTTCTGCAGCTTTTTTAGCTTCTTCTATCATATTGTGATATTTATCAAGTGTTGGTTTTATCGGCTTGTCTTCGAATATTATTTCCCTTAACGCTCCATTTATAGCCTTATCCACATCAGCCCAGTACACAACATTGGGCCTTGGTTCAGCATATTTTAAAGCCTCATTTATAGCTTCAAAGTAAGGTTTCTGCCAATCAGCAACCTTTCCGTAAGCATCGCTTCTCATGGAAGGCCATCCTAATTTAGCTACGAGTTTTTCCTGAACTTCCTTGCTCATGAGATACTCCATAAATTTTATGGCCATCTCTTTATTAGGCGAACCAGTTGGAATACCTATAACCTCTCCACCCAAAACGTGAGACTCTTTAACAGGCCCTGCCCATCCATGATATGCAAGTATATTTTTCTTACCATATTTTTCCACTAAAACATTAGCCGTGTAAGGCCAGTTCTCAACAAGATATACTGTATCTTTTGCAAGATACTCCACCGGAGTGTTCCAGTCTGCTTTCTTTGAATCCGGTGAAAGATATGGCTGAATCTTCTTTAAAAATTCAAAGGCTTTTACTGACCCTTCATCATTTAATACAAGTGGGTCTCCTCCTGCAGACCTTATGAGGTCAAACATCTGAACGGTGCTGTCTGGTCCCAAATTTTCCTTGATTATTACTCTTCCTATGCCCTCTTTTTCATAGAAAGTTTTAGCAACCTCTAAGAGTTCGTCCCAATTTTTGGGTAGCGGCAGGTTATACTCCTTGAATTTGTCTACATTGTAAAAAGCTATCTCAACATTGGGCCTATAAGGCATGAAATAAAGTTTTCCGTTAAATTCGCCTACCGGTATAAGACTCGGTATAACTTCCTTTGGTATCATATTTCTGTACTGAGAAAGATCTTCCACAAGCCCTTTTGCCACTAAAGGAGCCAGTTGCATATTGTCTTGGGTAATAATGTCTATGTCCATTGCATTTGCCTTATGCATAGCATCCAACTTTTTAATGAGGTCTCCTGCTTCAATTTGAAGAGGCTCAATTTTTACCCCATATTTCTGCTCAAAAGGCGGGAAAATATCTTCTTTCATTACTTTCCACTCATCTTCTCCAAGTCCCATTGAAACCTTGAGCACCTTTTTCCTGGCTTCTGATTGAGAAGCGCCTCCTCCACACCCAGCAATTACGCTTCCAATGAGAGCCACAATCACCAGCAAAGACACAAGTTTAACATAAAATTTACTCATATTTTTACAACCTCCTCAAGACTTTGATTTATCTTGAAGTACCTACTATTGAGGTACTTTCAAGCTTAACCCTTCACAGCTCCCGATAAATAACCGCTCTTCATGTATTTCTGCAGGAAGAAAGTAACCAGCATCACAGGTAAAGTCAAGATTGCTGCATAGGTTGCAGAATCAAATATTCCTCCCCTCTGTACATAATAATAAGTCTGAAGTGGCAACGTCCTTTGAGAAATGCTTAAATAAAGAGCATAAGTAAATTCGTTCCAAGAATTTAACCACACAAATATGGCTGTGACAGCAATGCCTGGCAAGGCTATTGGCATTATGATTCTCATCAGTGCCGTCAATTTACTCGTCCCATCAACCAAAGCAGCCTCTTCCAAATCCTTTGGAATAGTCTCAAAAGTGCCCACCAGTATCCAAGCTGCAAAAGGAAGATTTACTATTAAGTGAGCCATAACAAGTCCTGTATAAGTATCCATTAAGTTTAGTTTTATAAACTCAACTGCAATTGGAAGTGCTATTCCTACATCCGGAAACATTCTAGTAAAAAACAAGGACAGCACTACTGCGTACTTTATTTTTGATGGAAGCCTCGCTATCACATAGGCAGCTGGAGCAGCTATTAAAATTGCAATTACTGTAGTCATAGTAGCAACTACAAAGCTCTTTTGAAAAGGCGGCCATATATTTCCTGAAGCAAACACATCTCTCCAGTGTTCTAGAGTAAAACGTGTAACAAAAAAGTCAGGATGAGGTTTTAGTATATCAGCAGGAACTGCAAAAGAAGTCATAAAAAGTATATATACGGGTATAATCATGAGCAAAGCAGCTATTATCGCAATGGGTATATATAGCGTATTTGAAATCTTCTCACTTATATCCACTTTTCTCATCTCTGTTCCTCCTTAGTCCCCACAATCCTCAAATAACTTAATATGAATACTACTATTATAAGGAGCAGTATAGTTGAAGCTGCAGCAGAAGTATGGGCATTAGCATAGTTATTATACTCATCGTATGCAAAAGTCGAAATAACAGGGGTTGCACGCCCTGCAAGTACAAGTACCAGTTCAAATATTCTAAAAGCATCTATCGCCCTTAAAATCAAGGCCATGGTAATCGATGGTTTCAAAAGAGGTAAGGTCACATATCTAAAAGTCTGCCATGCCGTAGCTCCATCTATATTTGAAGCTTCATATACTTCCTCCGGAATGCTTTCTAAACCAGCAAGAAGAAGTAAAATAACAAGGGGAGTAACTTTCCACATATCAGCAACAGAAACCATCAAAAGAGTCTTAAAGCCACCACTTGCCCAATCAACAGGAATCTTAATCAATTGTAATTTTTCTAGAAGTTCATTGAAATATCCATTTAAACCAAAAATATAAGTCATGGCAACTCCAGAGACCAAAGTAGGTACCCCCATTGGCACCAGCATTAAAGAGCGCAAAAGCCCCTTACCCCTAAAATTCCTCCGCAAAATTAAAGCGATCACAAGCCCTGCTGTCATCTCCAGAGTAAGACTTATAAATGTAAGAGCTACTGTGTTAAAAAAAGCCTGCTTAAACTCTGTCTTTCCAATTATCTCTTTATAATTGGCTAAAGTAAAAGCCTTTGTGTACTGGTCCTGAAAACTTAAAGTTATCGTCTCCATTATTGGCAAAATCGTGAAACCAAGAATGTAAAGAATAAGAGGAAGTACCATGGCAATCTCCAATTTGTACTTCTTTACAAATTCAGTCACAGTCATTCATTACTACTCCTTTCCTTCTTAACTCATTTGATATGCTTGATATTGAAAGCGCTTACAGTTTTAAAAATAAAAGAAATTCAACTCCTTAAAGGAATTACAGAATTTCTCAAAACCAATTTGTGTTTCAATATAACTTGAGAACTCTCCAAATTCTCACCATTTATAATTTTTATAAGCATCCTTGCTGCAATAGCTCCTATCTCATACATCGGCTGAGATACAGTCGTAAGCGGAGGCCTTGTAGCTTCCGACAAATCAATATTGTCAAATCCAATTACAGAAACATCCTCCGGGCAGGAAAGCCCTTTATCAAACACAGCATTTATAGCCCCCATAGCCATGATATCGCTTATTGCAAAAATAGCAGTAGGCCTAACATTTCCCTTTAGCATTTCCATAGCAGCGCTATATCCGCCTTTATACTTGAAGTTTGCCTCCTTCACAAGTTCATCATAAATCGGCAAACCGTTGTCGATGAGAGCTTGTTTATAGCCGTTAAGCCTGTCTACACTATCAATAGTTTCCTTCATATCATCTAAAGGTCCGTGAATAATACCTATCCTTTTATGGCCAAGTGAAATTAAGTAATTTACCGCATCATAAGCCGCTTTAAAATTGTCAATTCCAACATAAGGGACATCAAATTTTGTAGTCCTGCCTGCCAAGACCACTTTTAAATTACTGTTTTTAAAAACCTCGTAATGCTCCTCTGAAAAATAATCGCAGTGAAATATTACGCCATCTACCCACCTGTTTTTCAACATATCTATATATTGAAACTCTTTTTCTCTTTTATTATCTGCGTTGCAAAGTATAATGTTATACTTGTAAATATTGCAAACGTCTTCGATACCCCTCACAACCTCTGCATAATAAGGGTTTGATATATCTGGCACAATCAAACCAATAGTATTTGTCTTTTTCATCGCCAGGCTTCTCGCTGGCATGCTGGGCTTATACCCCAGCTCTTCTGCTGCTTTTAAAACTTTTTCCCTAGTTTTTTCACTTACCCAGGGACTGTTGTTGAATACCCTCGATACTGTTGCAATTGAAACCCCTGCTAATTTTGCTACATCATCTATTGTCGCCATCTTAACACCCTTTTCCAGATTTACTGTAACCGCTTACAGTTATATTATATTATCATCTTCACAAAATTTCAAGAGGAATTTATAAAAAATTATTCCCCTTTTTAAAAGGGGAATTTAATCCAGTAGTTCCAATATCTTACCTGCCTCTGTCATATCTTTTAAAATCAAATCCGCCTCTTTTACCGTCTCAGGATTGCCTACTCCAACCGCAAACATCCCTGCCCTTTTTATAGCAGTGATACCTGCTGCAGAGTCTTCTATTCCTATACATTTTTCAGGAGAAATTCCAAGATGTTCTGCTGCATTTAAAAATATCTCCGGATCAGGTTTGCCGCGCTTTATTTCATTGGCATCCACAATATAGTCAAATTTGTCTTTTATCTTCAAATTTTCCACTACAGTAAAGGCATTCTTGCTAACTGATGCAATTGCCGTCTTAATTCCTCTTTTTTTAAGTTCCTCAATAAACTTTTCTACCCCTGGAAGCAAATCCTCTGGAGTAATCTTTTTAATCATCTCTTTGTAGTATTCATTCTTCTTATTTGCAAGATACTCCTTTTCATCTTGGGAATATTGTTTTTGGCTCCTCTCTAGAATTATCTCCAAAGACTCTAACCTGCTTACTCCCTTTAACCTCTCATTTATAACTTCATCAAAATATATCCCCAGCTCATCAGCGAGTTTCTTCCATGCAAGGTAGTGATACCTTGCTGTATCTGTTATCACTCCATCCAGGTCAAAAATAACTGCCTCATATTTTGACATTTTCATCCTCCTCTGTAAATTACTTTAATCCTGTTGTTGCAATACCTCTAACAAAATATCTCTGGAATATGAGGAATATTACTATAGTCGGCAATGTCAAAAGTATTGCTCCTGCCATGACCTGATTCCAAAATTGGTAATATTGACCATAAAATGAATTGAGACCTACAGGTAGTGTATACATGTCGTCACTGGATGTCAAGAGGCTAGGCCACAAAAAACTATTCCAATTGCCAGTAAACATGAAGATAAACTGAGTAGCCAGTGCAGGTTTTGCCAAAGGCAAAACTATTTTAAAGAAAATTCCAAATCTAGACATTCCATCAATGGTAGCAGCTTCTTCCAATTCCCTTGGTATTGTCAGAAAAAATTGTCTCATTAAAAATATTCCAAAATTACTGGTTAAAAAAGGAATTGTAAGTCCCATATAGGTATTTACCCAGCCTAATTTGCTGAGAAGAATGTATGTGGGTACCATCACAACTTGACCTGGTATCATCATAAGAGCTAGAACTAGCAAAAACAAAAAGTTTCTTCCAGGAAAATTTATCCTTGCAAGAGCATATCCAGCCATTGAATTAAAAAGCATATTTCCAAAAGTAACAATTGCTGCAACAATAGCACTGTTTATAAACCATCTCAAAAATGGAAATTTTGTTATTATCATTTTGTAATTGTCCAGAGTCAAGTGCTTTATATTCACAGCAAAAGTGTTCAATTCACTAGTAGGCTTTAGAGAAGTTATTATAGACCATATAAAAGGTCCAAGTGTGATTGCTGCGTATCCTATCAACACCATATAGAATAAAATTTTCAAAATCCTTTGCACTCAAAGCACCTCCTCAATAGGTTTCTTCCTTAAAGAACATTCTTTGAATAAGAGTCAAAATCAGTATTATCACGAATAATACAAAGGCCATAGCAGACGCATATCCCATATTAAAATCTCTAAAACCAGTCCTGTAAATATACAAAACCATTGTCATCGTAGCGTCCAAAGGTCCTCCTGTACCCCTTGATACCACATATGCCTGATCAAAAACTTGAAAAGTTCCTATTAATGAAATTACCAGGTTAAAAAATACCACAGGTCTTAGCATTGGCAGTGTGATATTGAAAAACTTCTGCAGCTTATTAGCCCCATCCACTTCCGCAGCCTCATAAAGCTCAGCTGGTATATCTTGTAGTCCGGCAAGAAAAATTACCATGTAATTTCCAACTGATGACCATACGGCCATCATCATAATTGATGGTAGCGCAAACCTCACATCATTAAACCAGGTTGGACCTTGTATTCCAAATTTAGCTAAAATCATATTAACCAGCCCATCAGTCTTAAACAAATACAAAAATATCACAGAAACTGCCACCATTGAGGTAATTGTGGGTATATAATAAGCCACCCTGAAAAAAGTCTTACCTTTTATGTCGGAATTAACAATTAATGCTAATATTAAGGCTATTATTAATTGCGTAGGAACGACGCCTAATGAATAAAGAGTGGTGTTCAAAAGTGCTTTTTTAAACGTAGGGTCACTGAACAAGTTTATATAATTAGCAAGTCCCACCCATTTGCTGGCAGCAGGGTTTAAAAAAGAAAACTCTTTAAAGCTTATTATAAAAGCGTAAATTAAGGGACCTATTAAGAAAATAGATATGGAAGCAATAAATGGAAGAACAAAGATATATCCTGTCAGTGCCTCGTAAATATACTTTCTTTTTAAGCTAATTCTAGCCTCCACTTTTACACCTTCCTTCCTCATAAAAATCAGAAGCGCAGCACCTTAACTGAGTAAGGTGCTGCTTTTCACAAAATTATTTAGACTGCATGACCTCTTTCTGAGCATTGTCCAGCGCTTCTTGAGCACTGCCTATTTGCTTCATTATCAAAGCCTCACACGCTTTATTAGCAGCATCTACCAATTTTGTACCATACAAACCAAACTGCCATGGCACTGCGTAGGAAGCTCCATCGATAAAAGGTGCTCTTTCTGGATATTTTTCTTTAAAATTGGCTTCCATTGACTTCCTTGAAGGCAACGCAAGTCCAGAGTCTACTACAAATTGCTGTCCTTCTTTTCCTGTTAAAAACTCAATTAGTTTGAAGGCTTCATCTTTGTGCTTGCTGTTTTTATTCATCACGTATGCCACAGTGAAAGCCATAGTAGATTTCTTCTTACCTGCCGGAAGCTCTGCTATGCCATAATTCAAATCTGGTGCTTTCTCCTTTAAGAAAGGTATCATCCATCCTCCTTCTATTGCCATTGCAGCCTTCTTAGCGGCAAAAGCATCGCCATTCCATCCTTCTCCCATGTTCTGCGGAGTATCCGCCACTTTGTCCCTTATAATGAGCCCTACGTAAAAGTCAAGCGCTTCTGCATTCTGTGGTAAATTCAAAGTAACTTTCCCGTCTTTGTAAACAGAACCATCATTTTGATTGATAAAAGCGTCAAATCTAGCCAGGTCAGCAGACAAGACAATACCTTTTACTCCATTTTTAGTAAGTTTCTTGGCTGTTTCTCTTAGCTCTTCCCATGTCTTGGGAGGCTCATTTATTCCTGCTTCTTTGAACATATCCTTATTGTAGAAAAGTACCAAAGTGTTATAATCCTTGGGTAATCCATAGGTTTTCCCTTCCCACTGGAAGGCCGAAAGTAAAGCAGGTTCGAAATCATTTACATCCACATTGTATTTTTTAATGTATTCATCTAGTGGCTCTAAAACACCTGAAGACATAAGCTGAGGTGCCGGCATGCTGTCAAGATAGAATATGTCTGGAGCAGTATTTGAGGCAAGTTCTGTCTGCAATTTCTGCATGTAATCTCCCACTATTGTTTCTATCTGCACATCTATATTGGGGTACTTTTCTTTAAACTTTGCTATCTGGTCATCTACAATCTTTTTCTCTGCAGGAGATGAAGACCACATTCCAAGTTTTATTGTCACTGGTTTACTAGTTTCTTGAGTAGGTGTCTGACTCTCCGGTGTCTTACTTGAAGAACACCCTGCCAAAATAGTAGCCAGCACAAAAACTGTCAACACAAAAATGCTCAAAAATTTTCTACCCATTACCCTCTTTCCCCTTTCAAAGTTTTGTATTAAAATATTCATTTGAAGGCACTTTAAAATCCACCTTTTTCTCCACTTATCCCCCCTTTAATTTTTATTTTCAAAGGTACAGCAGGAAACAAACTCCTGCTTGTACCTTATAATGCCATTTCTTTCCCTTTTACTTTTATCTTTACAGTTTCTCTGCCTTTCAATTTTTTTACTGAGACTTCTTCTTTAGCAACTGTTACTTCAAGCAAACTGCCTTTCCAGAATATTTTATAAGATAGTTTTTCCCACTTTTCAGGAAGCCATGGATTTATATTTAATACTCCTTCTCTGTCAATCTCTAGGCCCCCAAATCCAAAAACAGCTACCTGCCAGGTGCCACCACAAGAAGCAGCGTGAATACCTTCCACTGCGTTACCTTGGTTATCTGCAAGGTCTACTTTGGCACTTCTTATAAAGGATTGATAGGCGTTTCTATGGTCTCCTACTTTTAATCCCATAATAGCGTACATACTGGGGCTTAAAGAAGATTTGTGCATAGTCCTTTTTTCGTAATACTCGTAATTGATTCTCTTCGTCTCCTCATCAAATTCTTCTGGCATCAAAAGCATCAACATAACAACATCTGCTTGCTTAATAAGCTGTGTATCACCCAGTTTTGTAACATCTACCCCTTCAGGCCATACTGGCATATTATTTTCATCAAACTTTTCAATGACATAGTCCTTTTTCTCAAAATACCCTTCAAACTGCTCAATAAGTTTCTTTTCCTTATCGTATGGTATATATATCTTTCTTTCTACTTCTTTCCACTTTTCTACTTCTTCAGGAGTCAAGGAAATTTTATGAGTAATGGCATAGTAATAATCAGGGTAATTTTCTTTTAGAAAATTGAGCATTTCCAACCCTTTTTTAATATTCCACTTCGCAAAATAATTAGTGTAGGCATTGTTATTAACGTGTTCGTGAAATTCGTCAGGGCCTATTACATTGTTTATCTCGTACCTGTTCAGTTCCTCTACATATTCACACCGAGAAGCCCAGAATCTAGCCGTTTCAAGAATAATTTCTGCTCCAAAATTCAACATAAAATCAATGTCATTTGTGGCCCTGAAATACTCCCAAACCGCAAACGCCACGTCAGCAGTTATATGATGCTCCAAATCTCCTGTCCATATCCTCACAGGATTTCCTTTATAATCAAAACCCCATTTAGGAGTTTCCTCCATTCCTGTGTCTGCTGACTCCCACGGATACTGCGCTCCTTTATAGCCATTTAGCGCCGCATTTCTCCTCGCAGCATCAAGCATATTGTATCTGTACATCAAAAGAGTCCTTGCAGCTTCAGGGTATACGTATATGAAAAATGGCAGCATAAATATTTCTGTATCCCAAAAGACATGCCCTTTATAGCCTTCTCCATGAAGCCCCTTTGCACCAATACTTACCCAAGGGTCCTTCTCATTTACAGAGCTCATGAGATGGAAAATATTAAACCTTAATGCTATATCAGCTTCTTCATCCCCTTCAATGGTTATATCTGCAACAGACCAGAGCTTGTCGTACTCTGCAATATGCTTTTCCAACTCTTCATCAAACCCTCTAGATACAAAATCAAACAAGTCATTTTCAACAGCATTTTTCAACAAATCCTTTTCAACATCTCTTGAAGTGTAAGTCACAGCAAACTTGTCTACTACAACTGTTTTCTCTCTTTCTCCTTTAAACTCCAGATACTCCGCACTGTTTTCTCCTAAGGGGATAAATCTTCTAAAGAAAGCAATATTTTCTCTATTTATATCTTCTAAATTATAAATCCTCAAGGTGCTTCCAACTGCTATACGCTTGTTTTCATCAGTAGTAGCAGTTTCAAGGTAAATTCCACTTTTACATATGCTCTCGTTTTTAACTACTTTCAAATGTTTCACTCTGTATTTAGGATGTATAGCTGAATTTAAGACAGTTCCTTCTATGAGATTTTCTACTCCTATTACACCCTCATAATTCAAAGGAGTTATAAAAAACCTGATAGCTGAACGATGTCTATTGCTTCTGCTTACAAATCTGTACCCCTCAATTTTTGTAACGCGACCTTTATCGTCCTTCACCACTGTTTTCCTAAACAGAACACCTTTTTTCATGTCTAGTATCCTTTGAAATTCTAGCAACTCACACCTATCAAGCCTTATCTCTTCCCCTTCTATATATATTTTCAACCTCATCCAGTTCTGTACATTTACCAGCTCCCTAACTTGCGCTTCTCCTCTGTTAAAAATACCTGCAATAAAACTTCCCGGCCTTTCTCCTTCGCTTCCCTCTTCAAATGTTCCTCTTATTCCCATGTATCCATTTGTAAGAGTAAAAAGCGTCTCATATTTGCCATTGAGTTTGTTATTGTACTCTTCTTGAAAAACAAGCCATTTAGCATCACTCATCAATTCTTCTACTTTTTTTATCACTTGCATACCTCCTGACATCTGGCAAAGATTTTATCCGAAACGTTTTGGATGACTTTTAAAAAAATATCACAATTTCCTTGCAGAATCTCTAATTACAAGTTTATGGGGAATAACTATATGTTGAGGCTTTTCTCCTCTTATAATTGCAAGCAAATGTTTTGCAGCAGTATATCCCATCTTAAAAGTATCCTGCCTTATAGTCGTCAATGCCGGCGTGATAAGTGATGCAAGTTCTATATCATCAAATCCTACCAAAGAGATATCCTCCGGTATCCTCATTCCCAAATCCTTTGCCGCCCTGTAGGACCCCATTGCCATTAAATCAGAAGCGTGAAAAATTGCAGTTATTTCAGGATGTTCAAAAATCAGGGTTTTAAAGGCATTATAACCGCCTTCTTGTGTGAAATCAGCAAAAATCACATACTCTTCTCTGTAAGGGATATCATTTTTTTCAAGAGCTTTTTTATATCCTTCCAATCTTTCAAAACTAACAGCCGCATCTTTATGACCGTTTATAAATCCTATGTTTTTGTGTCCTAATTTAATAAGATAACTAGTGGCTTCAAAAGCCGCCTGAACATTATCTGAACTTACATATCCAACTTTATCTGTCAAAATCGGTATGTCAATTAAAACTGTAGGAATCTGTGTCCCTTTTATCTCTTCAATGTAAGGGTCGCTTAATCTCAACCCTTCTACAATTGCCCCTTCCACTTTCCTGTCATTGCAAAGTTTTTCATAAGAAGTGGCATCTTGACTCTCTGGGTCCACAGTAAAAAGTATAAGGTCATATCTGTCCTTTTTTAGCCCTGCTTTTATTCCTGCAAGTACTTCAAGAAAAAATGGATGATATACTCCCGGTTTTATGAGTTCTGATACAATCATACCTATTGTCTGGGTCTTGTTAGTTACAAGCCCTCTTGCAATAGAATTAGGAGTATAATTTAATTCTTCAGCGATTTTTTTTATCTTTTCTCGAGTTTCTTCGCTTACATCCGGGTACCCGTTCAATGCTCGAGAAACAGTGGTTATGGAAACTCCTGCTTTTTTTGCTATGTCTTTTATTGTTACAGCCATCTCCTTCACCTTTCCCAAAACGTTTTGGTTGTTTGTTTCTATTTTATCAAAAACCTTTTCACCTGTCAATACATGAAGTCAAGAATCATAGAAGAAACCTCAAATATATATTTTACATTTTTTAAACTTTTTTCAAAGTATATTTCCCCAAGATGTACACAAATTAATTTTAAAAGGAGGGTTCAAAATGGCAAGAGGAAGCTGGAATGACAGGCCAAAAATGGTACCAGAATCTCACAAGGCTCTGGATAACATGAAATACGAAATAGCTTCAGAATTAGGTTTACCTGTAAAGCAAGGATCTGAAGATTACTGGGGACACATAAGCAGTAGAGACTGCGGAAAAGTAGGGGGACAAATGTTAAGAAGAATGGTTCACTTTGCAGAATCAGCCATGGCTAGAGGCATCAGCATATATGGTTCTCCTCCTGCACAAGGCGGTCAGCAGGGTATGGCTGGCAGCGAATCTGAATACATGCAAAAAAAACCTTAAAGAGAGTACGTCTGGTACTCTCTCAGACTGTTGACAAAATAAAGAAGTGGCATTTTGTGTGTAAATGCGACTTGTT
>NZ_JBNATX010000023.1:0-34474 GCF_049701115.1 Caldanaerobacter sp.
TCTTTTAAAAGTTCTGTTGTTAACCACCTCCCTCTTGGATTAGAATTACCATCATTAGAATTACCATCATAATATATATAAACTACTACGTCTTTATTTAATTCTATCACTTCTGCGCCTGGATTAAATACTTCTATTATATCACGCCTATCTTTTTGATTGTTTATTCCATTCTCTTTTAAAAACCTTGCTACGTCCTTCAACTCTTTAAATATTGTTTTTTCAGTAGTTTGTGTCGTTACTTCTTTTACTGCTGTTAATGTAGTTTTTCCCGGACAAAGGGGACGGTTCTCTTTGCCCGTTTATTCAATTTTCTTTACACTAGCTAAAATATGCCATATTTTATTTTTGTTCTTATTATAAAATTGTTTGTCGACTTGGGCATGAGCTTCCAAACGCCAGCCAGACTCAAATCTTGGTGGGTTATCTTTGTCATAATAAAGAACTACTATTTTTACTTTGTTTTCAACTATTCCAGAGTATACTTCCCCTCTTTTCACATTTCCAACCACGAGTTGACTTTTTTGAAAACCCTGTTTTCCCCACTCATTCTCTCGGCTTTTATCTACAGGCACACCCCCTACAATCCCAACTATTGTTATCTTATTTTCTTTATCCCCCTCTTTGTACAATTCTACTCCCCAATCTGGAGAAGCTTCCTTTTCTGAAGTTGCTTCCCATGCGGGTAATTTTTCTACAACCCATCCCTTTGGGTATTTAAAACTAAATGAGCCTTCCGTATCTCCAGCTTTTTTCATGTAATCATACTCTAGATAATTATCATAATTATATGAATAATTTTCAGGAATTGTACCTATCTTCTCCGAGCAAGCCACAAAAAGAAAGAAAATCAATAAGGATAATGAAATAAAATATAATTTTCTCTTCATTTTTCTTCCTCCTAGATTATTTTTTTATTTATTCTAACTCGAGAAACAAACTATACGGTAAAATCGGGTCATCCATGTATGTGATTATATTTTCTATGTTAAAAAAATGAAGTTCTCTACTGGCAATTTTTAGTGTTTATATTCTTCTTCATTCCATCTTCACCTGCTCTTTACATTTCCTTCTTTTAACTATATAATAGACAATAACCAGGATAATTTCAACCCGATTTGAATCGGCATGAGGTGTTAAAAAATGGATGGTTTCTACTATGATTTAGAAGCTTTTAGTGAAGAACTTAAAAATATCCGCAAATCTCTGGGGCTTTCCCAAAGCGATGTTGCTGAACAAACTTTCATCAGCAGGGATACACTTAGAAAAATTGAAAACGGTAAAGTCATACCCAAACAGGAAACTTTAGATATTTTGTCCCATCTCTATAAAAAAGATTTAAATGAGTTGCTCCTAAAATACAGACTAAAAGATTATTCTTCTTTCTTTGAGATAAAATCCTCTCTAGAAAAAAACTTGAAAGCGGAGATTTTGAAAGTTTGAGAGATGATACAAATTTCTCTCTTTCTAATTATGCGGATTTTGTTTACAGTAACATGGAAATTTGAATTCTAATAAATATGGCTTTGCTCCTTAAAAAAGAAGTTCTATAATTTGGAAATTTGCAGAGAAGGTGATATGTTTGTGATAAAAAAGCAATAAAACAAAAAGCTTCCCATTTTCTGGAGAGCTTTTTGTTTTAGGAAAATGAGGATCAATCATGCGCCCAAGAACATTTTTAGGTCGTCTTCTACGTTTGTTATGCCACCAATACCAAATTTCTCAACTAATACTTTTGTCACATTTGGTGATAGGAAAGCGGGAAGTGTTGGGCCTAAGTGAATATTTTTTACTCCAAGGTAAAGTAGTGCCAGAAGTACTATTACAGCTTTTTGTTCATACCATGCAATGTTATATGATATAGGAAGTTCGTTTATGTCGTTTAATCCGAGTACTTCTTTAAGCTTCATTGCTATTACAGCAAGGGAATAAGAGTCGTTGCACTGTCCGGCATCTAATACTCTTGGAATGCCATTTATGTCTCCAAGATTTAGCTTGTTGTATCTGTATTTTGCACATCCTGCAGTTAGAATCACTGTGTCTTTTGGAAGAGCTTTGGCAAATTCTGTATAATAGGTTCTACTTTTCATTCTTCCGTCGCAGCCTGCCATTACAAAGAATCTCTTTATTGCTCCTGTCTTTACTGCTTCTACAATCTTATCCGCCAACTGTAAAACCTGGTTGTGAGCAAAGCCTCCTATTATTTCTCCTCTTTCAATCTCTACAGGAGGTTTGCATCTTTTGGCATGCTCAATTATCTCTGAGAAATCTTTCTTACCATCTGGTCCTTCAGGAATGTATTTTACCCCTTCAAAGCCTACGACGCCTGTAGTGTAGACTCTGTCTTTATAAGAGTCTTTAGGCGGAATGAGGCAGTTTGTAGTCATTAAAATTGGTCCGTTAAATAGTTCGAATTCCTTGTCCTGCTGCCACCATGCATTGCCATAATTGCCTACAAAGTGAGGATATCTCTTAAAAGCAGGATAATAGTGAGCTGGTAACATCTCTCCATGAGTATATACATCTACACCTGTGCCAGCAGTTTGCTCAAGAAGCTGTTCTAAGTCCTTTAAATCGTGACCGCTTACCAATATTCCTGGATTATTTCTCACTCCAATATTGACTTTTGTTATCTCAGGATGACCGTAGGCAGAAGTATTAGCTTTGTCAAGAAGTGCCATTGTATCTACGCCGTACTTCCCTGTCTCCATTGCCAAAGCCACATAGTCATCCACTGTCAAACTGTCATCTAAAACCTTAGCCAAAGCTTTTTCCATAAATCTAAATATATTGTCATCTTTATAACCCAGCTGATATGCATGGTATGCGTAAGCTGCCATACCCTTCACACCATAAGTTATTAACTCCCTTAAAGACCTTATGTCTTCATCTTCTGTAGATAAAACTCCTACTTCCTGAGAAATTGCTTCTATATCGGCATCCGTGCCATAAGTCCATGAAATGGCATCTATATTTTCATATTCGTCTACTCTTACACCTTTATTTCTAAGGTCTTCTTTGATTTCATCCCTCAATGCCACTGCTTCTTTTATTTTTCTTAAGAAGAAATTTCTGTCAAAGTTCACATTTGTAATTGTAGAAAATAAGCCTTCAATTAGGAAGCGATCTGTTTTTTCTTTATTTACATCGACTTCTCTTGCTTTTAAGTTTAAAAAAGATATGCCTTTCAGGGTAAAAATTAGCAAATCCTGAAGGTTTGCTACATCGGCTGTTTTGCCGCACACACCAATTGTCGTACATCCTGTATTCTTCAATGTCTCCTGACATTGATAACAAAACATCTTCATGCCCACTACCTCCTTAAATTTGCTTTTACATAGTAAATGATAGGGTATATTAAGAGAAAAATCTGTGACAAAAATCACATAAAATAAAAAAGTCCCAAATAACTTTGGGACAAAATCAGAGCATTTTTCTGAGTTCTTCTAAATCTTTTATCAATATTTTGTCTTTGCCAAGCTTTATTATTCCATCTCTATCCATTTGACTTAAAATCCTTGTGATATTTTCTCGAGAAGTCCCGGCTAAATTGGCCAGTTCCTGTCTTTTTAAATCTATTTCTACCAAAATTCCTTCTTTTGTGAATATGCCCCTTTCTCTCGCAAAAGTAAGTAAAATAGAAGCTGTTCTTCCTACTGAGTCTCTTAAAGCTAGGTTTTCTATCACGACAGCTATGTATTTCAACCTTTTTGCCAATATCTTTATTATGCTAAGGGCTATTTGGGTATCTTTTAAAATTAGGTCTTCTATGTCTTTATTCTTTAGTTCCAAAATTTCACTGTCCTCTATTGCTTCAGCAGTTGCAGGATATTCCCCTCCTATAAATAAAGTAGATTCTCCAAAGACATCCCCTTCTTCCATTATCTTTATAGTATATTCTTTCCCGACAGAAGAGATTTTGGAGATTTTTATTTTTCCTGTCTTTACAAAATATATAGCTTCTCCTTTTTGACCTTCTGTGAAGATAATGCATCCCTTTTTGACAGGTTTTAATGTTGCAATGTTGTGTAGTTTCTCGAGCTTTTCATCTTCTAGCTCACTGAAGTAAGGGATTTTTCTTAAATATTCAAGTTCTTTCACGGGCATAACCACCATTTATCCTTCTTCTGTCCTGTACTTATCTAAACTTACAAATTTTGTATACTGAGCGAGCCACAAAAGTTCCACCACTCCTGTAGGTCCGTTTCTGTGTTTTGCAATTATCACTTCTGCTATGTTTTTCTTTTCAGAGTCTTTATGATAGTAATCATCTCTATACAAAAACATGACAATGTCAGCGTCCTGCTCTATTGCTCCTGATTCTCTTAAATCGCTTAAAACAGGCCTGTGGTCTGACCTGGTCTCAGGTGCGCGTGAAAGCTGGGATAAGGTGATTACTGGGACGTTTAATTCTCTTGCCAGGCTTTTTAATGACCTTGATATTTCTGAAATTTCTTGCTGTCTGTTTTCTGCTCTTCCTCTTCCCTGCATAAGCTGAAGGTAATCTATCATCACCAACCCTAAGCCCTTTTCAAGCTTTAATCTCCTTGCTTTCGCTCTTATGTCCATTACAGTTACACCGGGAGTATCGTCAATGTAGATAGGAGCCTTTGAAAGAGGAGTCATGGCAGCTGCTAATTTCATCCAGTCCTCTTCATCTAAATTTCCGGTCCTGAGTTTCTGGCTGTCAATATTGGCCGTTGAGCATATAAGCCTTGTGACAAGCTGTTCTTTTGACATCTCTAAACTAAATATAGCAACAGGAAGCCCTGTTAAAAGTGCGGCATTTTGTGCAATATTTAGCGCAAATGAAGTCTTGCCCATTGAAGGCCTTGCAGCGATTAATATAAAATCAGAAGGCTGAAATCCCGCTGTCTTGGCATCCAAATCTGGAAAACCCGAAGGTATACCTGTAAGCTTCCCTTTGTTTTTATAAAGCTCTTCAATTTTATAAAAAGTATCCATTAAAATGTCTTTCATTGAAGAAAAAGCAGTGGTATTCCTTCCCTGGGCTATGTCGAATATTTTCTGTTCGGCAATATCTAAAACAGTCTCCACGTCGTCTTCCTGATAGCTTAGTTCCATAATCTCTGAAGATGCCTCAATAAGCCGCCTTAAAGTGGCTTTTTCTTTTATAAGTTTAGCGTAATAGGAGACGTTGGCTGTTGTGATTACGCTGGAAGTGAGGCTTGCAAGATAGTCTATTCCGCCCACTACTTCCAGCATGTCCCTTTTCCTTAGCTCATCCACTACTGTCACAAGGTCGACTGGTATGTCCTTTTCAAACATTTCCATTATTACGTCAAAAAGTTTCTTGTGGGATTCTTTATAAAAATCCTCTGCTCTTAATATCTCAGACACTTCTATTATGGCTTCTCTGGACAAAAACATTGAACCTAAAACCGATTGTTCTGCCTCTATGTTCTGCGGAGGGATGCGCGTCCTCTCCATCCATATTCCCCCTCACTTTTCACTCGGCTACCACATCCACCTGCACTTTTGCTGTAACTCCCTGATACAATTTTACCTCGGCATAATAGGTGCCAATTGTCTTTATATTTTCTGGAAGGACTATTTTCTTTCTGTCAATTTCAAATCCCTTTTCTTTTAAGGCTTCTTCTACATCTTTTGAAGTAACAGAACCAAAGAGTTTGCCATTTTCTCCTGCTTTTACTTTCAATGTCACTCCCACTTTAGAAAGTTTTTGAGCCAGTTCCTTTGCCTGCTCTAATTCCTGTTGCCTTTTTCTCTCTTCTGCCTTTTTCTTTTCATTTAACATTTTTAAATTTGACTCTGTAGCTTCAATTGCAAGTCCCTTAGGAATCAGATAATTCCTCCCATATCCATCGCTTACATTTACAACCTCTCCTGCCTTACCCACATTTTTTACATCTTTTACCAATATAACTTTCATCTATCTTCACCTTCCTCTTCAAAGTATTCTTTTATGGCCTGTTTCAATTCTTTTAAAACTTCTTCCATAGGCTTTTTAACCTGTGCACCGGCAACAGTCAAATGTCCGCCTCCACCTAATTTTTCTAGTATTATTTGTACATTTACATCTCCCATGGAACGGCCGCTTATAGCGACATCCTCTTCCCTCTGCAGAAGTACAAAAGAAGCTTTTACTCCTTTTATTGTCAAAAGTTCATCAGCCGCCTGTGCGATTATTAAATTGTTGGCAGCAGGAGGGCTTATAGCTATTGCAATGCCATTGTCAAGTATTTCTGCATTTTTCACTATAGTTGCCTTTATGATGTAAGAAGCTAAATCGTTCTGGAAAAGCTGTTTCACAGAGGTTGTATCTGCTCCTTTTTTCCTCAGGAAAGAAGCCGCTTCAAAAGTCCTGGAACCTGTTCTAAAAGTGAAGTTTTTAGTGTCAACAGCTATTCCAGCAAGAAGAGCTTCTGCCTCAATCGGCTTTAGGTCAATTTTTTCTACAATATACTGCAGTATTTCAGTCACAAGCTCACTAGCAGAAGAGGCATATGGCTCTAAGTAAACTAACACAGCCTTGTCAATAAATTCTTTACCCCTTCTGTGGTGGTCAATTACAACAATTCTATCAATCAATTCTACAATTTCAGGGTAGCTTAAATAACTTGGCCTGTGTGTATCCACCACTATTAACAGGCTGTTTTCATCCACCATATTTTTAACTTCCGAGCTCTTTATAAATAGCTCTTCATATCCATCTGTTGCCTTTATTTTCTTCACAAGCTCATCTATAGCTACATTGGATTTGTCCAGGATTATATAAGCTTTTTTGCCCAAATCTGCACAGGCTCTGTACATCCCAATAGCCGCACCTAATGAGTCAAAGTCCATAAAATTATGTCCCATTATAAATATAGTAGAAGATTCTTTTATAAGCTCCCTTAATGCATGGGCTATAACTCTGGCTTTTACTCTTGTTCTTTTTTCTACAGTCTGTGTCCTCCCGCCGTAAAAAGATATCTTGTCTCCTCTTTTTACAACAGCCTGGTCTCCTCCCCTCCCCAGCGCAAGGTCTAAAGCAGAAGAAGCGTACTCGCTCAAAGTGAGAAAATCGTCAGCTTCTGCCCCTACGCCTATGCTCAAGGTGAGAAGGACTTTCATTTCCTCTCCAGTTTCTCTTATTTTGTCTAATATGTCAAATCTATTCTCTTCCAGTTTTTTTAATTCTCCTTCTTTAAAAATTGCAAAGTATTTATCGTCATCATATTTTTTCAAAAAGGCTTTTATAGAAGAAGCCCATTCTGAGAGTTTTTTCTCTATTTCAGAAGAGATGACGGCTTTTTTTACATCTTCCACGCTCATCAATGCTTCCTCGTAATTGTCAATCATTATATAAGCTACAACAGGCCTTGCCCCGCTCAAATTCTTTTTTAATTCCACATATTCTGTCTCGTCAAAAAAGAGAAGAGTAGCGCTTATATCTCCATCCCTCTTTTTTCTGAAAGTAGACTCTATTTTAATAACGGAATAGTGTCTTCCATTGAATTCTATCTGTCCTTTTACTTCATCAGATTTCGCCGTCAAATATTTTTTTATAAGTTTTTTTATCTCTTCATTTTCGTTAAAAGTTTGAGAATAATAGCTGTTATACCATATAATCTCTCCTCTGTCATTCAAAATAACGACCGGAAGAGGAATTTTTGCTAAAACAGTCTTTGAAGCTTTGTCTACATTGAAAAATATGTCTTCTATATATTTATCAAATTCTATTTTCTTTTTTTTAACCCCATAGTATTCCGTCAGTAGTATGTACAAAAGTACGGCAAAAGATATAGAAGCCACTATTTTATTGTAATAAAAAAGAAATCCTATTAAAAATGCCGACAATAAAAGATTTAATATATTTATAGAAGATATTATCTTGTAAAACTTTTTATCCACAAAGACACCTCTTTACCTTAAATATTTTCTAAGGTCAAGGCTAGTATCAGCTATGCCCACAATCGCCAAAAGCCAAGAAGTCAGGGGAAAAAAGAGCAAAAATATGAGAAGCAAGTTAGCACCCCATGATTTCATGTTGAGTTTTCGAGTAAGATAAAATTTTATAAGAGCAAGTCCTCCTATTGTAAAGCCAAAAGACAGAAGCACTACTATATTTGTGATTATCAAATTGGGTGTTCTCGCAAAATACTGATAAAGAAGTACCCCAATAAAAATCCATCCGGCTATATAGGGCATTTTCCATTCTTCAAAAGGAGGCAAAGACTCTATATTAAAGTGCTGTCTTTTCAATATTTTATATAAAACTAAATAATTGAGCCAACTCATCATCAGGATGATTATCACTAAAGATGCAGGTATCGTCATCTCCATCATGTGCCTTATAGAAAGAAGATTAGACTGTATCGTAGAAAAGTTAGGATGCCCTTTGTAATAGGAAGATATATTGTCAAATGCGACAGCGATGGCCTTAAAAAAGTGTGACATTATATCTACATTAAATGCTAATTTTAGTAGATAAAATATCCCTACCATTCCCACTATAGAAATAGCTGTTACATCAAGAAGCACCTCTCCTGCTCTTCTTCTTTTAGAGACAAGATAGCCCATAAAAACCCCCTGCAGAGCAAAGAAAAGTGCGACAAAAGCCGTTCCTATACCTATCAATACGAGGTCCGCCGTAAAAACTATAAAAGAGGCAATCATAGCATAAGATAAAGACCCTAACACACAAGCCACAGCTAATGGGGCTGGTATGAGAAAAAATAGTAAAAAGAACGGTGGATAATAGGAACCCAAAAAACTCAGGACTACTGCTAAAGCCGCCATCATCGCCGCATTTGTGATTTTTTTAGTTTCCATTAGATCACTCCCGCTTTTGAGTTTTTAAATGTTTTAATAGTTCAGAGAAATTATATTCCATATCAATGTTTTTATCCACGATCAAAGATCTTAATTTCTTAATAAGTGCTTCATCTATTTCTTTAAATCTGTACCCCACCTTATCTCCCAAAAGGTAGGCATATATTATAATATCGACAACGCCATCTAGGATAGCATCTTCTTCTGCTTCATCTATAAAAGACTTCAGCAAATTATATAATTTCCCTAACATCTCTACTTTAAGGCTCTCTATTTCCCTTATGTTTTTAGCGATCTCTAAATCGTTTTTCATTTTCCTCCGTCCTTTTTATAAACTAAAAGAGGGCCAAGCCCTCTTATAATTATACCATTATTCTACTGTGTATGGTAGAAGAGCAATTTGCCTTGCCCTTTTTATTGCTCTAGTAAGCTGCCTTTGGTGTCTTGCGCAGTTCCCTGTTATCCTTCGAGGCAAAATCTTGCCTCTTTCTGTGATATACTTGCGAAGTCTTGCTACATCTTTGTAGTCTATTCTATCTATGTTATCAGCGCAGAAGGCGCATACTCTTTTTTTCTTTTTGTTTCTTCTATTTTTCACTGTTGCAGCATCAGCAGTATTTGCGGTAGACACTTTTTAAACCTCCTTTCTTCTTCCTAAAAAGGTAAATCATCTTCACTCTCTATAGGTGTAAACCCTTCGAAATCGTCGGGGATATCTTCAAATAATTTGTCAAACTCTTCGTCCAATTCCTTTTCTTCTTCGGAAGCATTAGCTGCAGCAAAGCCAGATTTAGGTTCCAAGAATCTTACATCGTCCGCCACCACTTCAGTAACCCAATGGCGGTTACCACTGCTGTCATCCCAAGACCTCGTCTGGATACTACCTGTAACTGCCACTAATCTTCCCTTTTTTAGGTTATTGGCGCAAATTTCAGCTAGCTTTCTCCATGCTACGATGGGTATAAAATCTGTAGGCCTTTCCCCGCTCTGATTCACATAATTCCTGTTAACCGCCAATGTAAAAGTCGTAACAGGAACCATGTCAGAAGTGTATCTCATGACAGGGTCCTTTGTCAAACGGCCTATCAGAATAACTTTATTTAACATTTTTAAAACCCACCTTTTTATATTAATAAATTTACTCATCTGTCCTTATTATAAGGTAGCGCAAGACTCCATCAGTTATCCTATAGACTCTCTCCAATTCGCGGGAAACCTCCGGGCTACTATTGAAATTCATCAAAACATAATAGCCTTCTGTTTTCTTTTGAATAGGATAAGCGAGTTTTCTTTTACCCCATTCATCAAAATTAGTGATTTCCCCGCCTCTTTCTACAATGAGGTTTTTGAACCTCTCAATCAAACCCTTTCTTTCATCCTCATTCAAATCTGGAGAGAGCACGTACATAGTCTCGTATGACCTCATTTTCTCACCTCCTTCTGGACTAAGCGGCCCTATTTCCCAAATAGGGCAAGGCGGCAATTTACATCCCTATTCTATCATTGTCCTAACGGATTTTCAACCGTTTTTAAAATTTTTTTAATGCTCTTTTCAAATTTTGCTCTCGGCATCAAAACCATTCTTCCACATTTCAAGCACTTTATACGGACATCCATTCCAACTCTTAAGATCTCCCACTCATCAGAACCACAAGGATGTTTTTTCTTAAGCTTCACTATATCGCCAACATGCAAATCTTTAGGCAAAGCCATCACCCCAATTATTTTTTCTTCTCCGAAATAATAACCGTAGTTCGTGGATAAGGAAAAGATATGTTGTTTTTGTCAAACATCTTTTTCACCCTATACCTAATTTCCCTTTCCACTGCCCATTTCTGCATAGGCTGGGTCTTTGCGTAAACCATTATGACAAGCTTTGAATCCTGCATATCCGTTATCCCCAACACTGTAGGACCTTCTATTATGTCCTCTCTTGAATTCTTAACTTCTTCACATATTTCTTGAAGCCCTTCTATTATTCTGTCTACATCTTCATCTATAGGAAATGCTATATTGACCACCGCCATCATGCTGTCTTTTGTCAGATTGGTTACCATCTTTATTTCTCCGTTCGGTATTATGTGAAGGCCATCAGAGAAACCGCGTATTTTCGTGACTCTCAAACCCATTTCTTCTACTGTGCCAGAAATCCCATTAATAGTGACATAGTCCCCCACAGAAAACTGGTCTTCAAAGATTATAAAAAAACCTGAAATCATGTCTCTGACCAAGTTCTGAGCTCCAAAACCTATGGCAAGGCTACCAATTCCAGCAACAGCCAGCAAAGATGTCATATCTATGTTGAAAAGCTTGAGGATAGAAGCTCCTGCAAGAAAGTAAATCACATATCTGACAGCGTTTTTTGTAAGAGACGCTAAAGTATCCATCTTCCTCTGTGGCAATTGTATTTTGGCTTTACTGTATAATTTATAAAACCTTCGTATTACAAAATCGGAAAATTTAATCCCAATAAAAGCAATGAGGAGTATTTTTAATACATCAAGAGAAAATTTTACAGCTTTTATGTCATATATTTCCACAAGTTTGTGGTATATATCGGTCCACATTTTCTCCATCACCTTATTTTTAGTTTTATCTTTATATTACACGAATCCCTTCTTTTTTTCAACTATCGCTTCTTAGAGTAATTTGAAGTATGTAAATTTGCAGATTTGACAAAAATATATTTAAAGACCTGTATAAAAGAAAGGGGTATCAAATGGAATTCATAAATATAGAAGACAAAAATTCTTTTGAAAAGTTTTATAACGCTTTCCGGCTATACTTTAAAAGTTTATATACAAGATCTTACAGGGAAATAATTCTCCTATGCATAGGCACAGATAGGTCAACGGGAGACAGTCTCGGTCCCTTGACAGGATACAAACTAAAACCTCTCCTTAGAAATAAAGCCCATGTATTTGGTACATTAGAAGAACCTCTCCATGCAAAAAATATAATGAAGGTCTTAGAAGAGATAAATTCAAGCTTTTACATGCCCTTCATAATAGCGATTGACGCTTCTTTAGGTTCATTAAAGCACATAGGTCACATATCTGTCGGGAAAGGACCTATAAAGCCCGGCGCAGGTGTCTCTAAAGACCTTCCCCCTGTGGGTGACATGTTTGTGACGGGCATAGTGAATATATCTGGTTTCATGGAATACATGGTATTGCAGAATACTCGCTTGCACACCGTTATGAAAATGGCCGACATCATAGCAGCTGGTATTTTCAGGACCATAATGGAAGTAAGTAAAGAAAACAAAGTAAGGGCCTACGAATAGGCCCTTACTTTGTTTTCTTCTCCTATGCTTTTGACAGTCCTTTCTTTCGCAAATTCTTCTATCACCTTTATTAAAGGCTCATATTTTTCATAAAATACTACGATTAGATCTCCGGCTTCAGCATTTAACATCGCTACTTTTAGCGCTTCTTCTTCTTTTAAAATGATTTTTATATTCTTTTTATCCATGCCGCTTTTTATAGCGCCTTCTTCCAAAATTTTGGCTACCTCTCCGGGTTTTCTTCCTCTTAAATCTTCATCTTCTTTTATATAGATAAAGTCAAAACCATTGCCACAAACTTCTCCTACCTTAAATATGCTGGAATTTGTCCTATCGCCAGGAACACCTATTACCCCCACAAGTCTGTTTGGATCGAGTTTTCTTGCAGCTTCTATTACCTTTCTTATACCCTCAATGTTGTGACCATAATCTATTAACACTCGGAAATTTGCCACGTTAAGCAGATTAAACCGACCAGGATTGTGGACAGCATCTGGATAAAAAGTTTTTAATCCCTTTGCTATTATATTTATCGGCACCTTTACTCCATAGGAAGCGGCAACGGCAGCAAGAGCATTTTCTATATTGTGCAATACTTTTCCTCCCATGGTGGCAGGAATTTCCTCCACTTTCAGTACTGGAACTATCTGTCCATTGGCAATAACAATAACCCCATCTTTGACATATACAGCTATTCCGCCTTCTTCAATATGCCTTTTTATGGTCAAATTATTATCGTACATAGAAAAGTATATTATTTTACCTTTGGCTCTTTTTGCGAGAAAAGGCGTCATAGAGTCATCAGCATTTAATACACTGTAGCCATTGTCTTTTACTGCCTCTACTACCAATGCTTTAACAAATGCCAGGTCTTCCAGGGTTTCTACTCCATCTATTCCTAAATGGTCTTCCGATATATTTGTTATAACCCCCACATCTGCCAAGTCATACCCCAATCCTTCTCTTAAAATTCCTCCCCTTGCCGTCTCCAACACTGCCGCATCTATGTTCCTATCTGCAAGACAAGTCCTAGCACTTTTGGGACCTGTATTATCGCCTTTGTATATGCACTTATCGTCAATATATATGCCATCCGTACTGGTCATACCTACAGTATATCCATACGTCCTCAGAATATGAGCAGTCATCCTGGTTACTGTAGTTTTCCCATTAGTGCCTGTTATAGATATAATAGGTATGGTTGCTTTGCTGCCTCTAGGAAAAAGCATGTCCAATATTGCCTTCGCAACGTTTCTGGGTTTACCCTTGCTGGGATAATGATGCATTCTTATCCCTGGGGATGCATTTACTTCTATTATAGCCCCATTTACCTCCGATATAGGTTTTCTTATGTCCTCCATTGTTATATCTACCCCTGCTATGTCAAGTCCTATAGCTTTCGCCGCCCTTACTGCGATTTCTATGTTATGAGGATGTATCTCATCTGTTCTATCTATTGCAATTCCTCCTGTACTCAAATTAGCATTTTCTCTTAAGAAAACTTTTCTACCCTTTCTCGGAATATCTTCCAGAGTAAGACCTTGTTTCTGAAGTACCATTTTTGAAACGGAATCTACTGTTATTTTGGTAAGTGGCTTTTCATGCCCGTTTCCTCTTAAAGGGTTTTTATTCTCTATATCGATCAATTCTTTTACCGTATGAACCCCGTCTCCAACAACATGCGCAGGAATTCTCTCCGAAACGGCCACCACCTTGTCTCCTACTACCAGAACTCTATAGTGCCTTCCTTTGACCTGTTTTTCTACCATTACAATGTCGCTGTAATTTTTGGCGTTTCTATAAGCTACTATTACTTCCTCTCTGTTCGAGATATTTAAATGCACTCCTTTGCCCTGATTACCATTGTAAGGTTTTATAACCACAGGGTACCCTAATTCTTCTGCTATTGAAACAGCTTCTTCCTCTGTATAAGCCACGTCCCCTTCAGGAACAGGAAGCCCATAATCTTTAAGGATTTTTTTAGTCAGTATCTTATCTGAAGCAATATCTACAGCAATACAGCTGGTATTCTGAGATATGGTCCCTTCGATTATCTTCTGATATTTCCCATAACCTAATCTCAGTATACTGCCGTTTCCCACTCTAGTAACCGGTATTCCTCTTTTTAGCGCTTCCATTTTTATAGCCATAGTGCTGGGGCCTAATTCTACTTCCGTAATTATATCGCGGATCTTCTCTAATTTTTCCTGCAAATTTATTTTTTCACCCTTTATAAGCTTATTTGCAAGTTCCACTGCCAATTTTGCTGTCCTTATCCCACATTCTTCTAACCCATACTCGAATATTACATTATACAGGCTTCCCTCAACATTCCGCGCTCTTCCAAACTTAACGTCATATCCCAATACATTTTGAAGTTCTAAAATTATGTGTTCTGTCACATGAGGAAGGTATGTGCCTTCTTCTAACCTTTTTACAAACCCTCCTTCATATCCGTAAGAGCATGTATGTTTTCTTAGACCAGGAAGCAAATCAAGAAGGGCCTCATTGAATCCAAATATGTCTTTTGTGGGGATTTCCTCTCCTTCTATATCAACGGTCATTTTTATTACCGGTTTATGGCTGTACACATTTCTCCCTCTATATACCTTTATTTCTTTTATCTTCATGCTTTATCCTCCTCAATTACAGGCTGCCACTTCCTCAAATCAAAACGATAACCTGATGGCAGTATATGAATTAAAACATTTGTCAAAGCCAGTATTTCATTTGGCTGCGATTCAGAAACATTAGAATAAGTGAGCCACCTTCCGTCAACTACTGTAACAGCATTATTGCCAATGACCTTAAAGTGATCTTCCTCTACAACTATAGCAGTATCTTCATCAATTCCTACCCCAAGATAACTGGGATTCTGCGCTATTGCTGCAAGTAATCTTCCTATTCGCCCTCTTTGTGCAAAATGCTGGTCTACTAGCACATTTTTTAGAAGTCCTAACCCTGGTGCCATTTTTATAGTACATTTTCTTGGTGAGTCATCATCATTCCCTTCCACAATCATAGTCTGTGACATGGCAGATGCTCCTGCACTTGTACCTACTATCAAGACACCTTTTTCGTGCATCTCTTGGAGCATTTTATCTATTCCACTTCCTCCCAATATACTTGTTATTCTGAGCTGATCTCCTCCCGTAAAGAATATACAATCGGCATCTTTTAGTATCTCTTTGCTCTTTTCTATCTCATCTTTTTTTCTGGAATTTACATTTGCTATGCTGATATTTTTAGCTCCTAATTTTTTAAAGGTCTTCTCATAGGTATTTCCCACCTCTTCAGGCTTCTTTGTAGCTGCGGTCACAACTACGATCCTGCTCTCCTTTCCACCTGCTAAATCTACTACTTCTTTTAAAATTTCACATCTTTCATTCTTGTCCTCAGCTCCTCCTATCACCACAAGTCTACCTTTCTTCATGGCATCCTCCAAAAATAAATAAACTCTCAGGTTTCATAATTTATTATTCCTGAGAGTTTATTTCAATATACTATTTAAAATCATAGCGTACATAATTTAATAGCATTTTCTTCCACTTTTATTTCAATTTTATTGCTGTAGAATATTTCGCCATCGACAGTTATCGGTATCTCTCTATCCGCCTCTATTTCTACCTTCTTTGTCCTATACGTCTCTACTAAACTCTTTATGTGCACATGCTTACCAAAAATAACTAAAGGAAGAAGCACAAGAATTTTTATTTTATTTACTCTTCCGACTATCATCACATCCAAGCACCCATCATGAGGATCTGCTCCCGGTAAAAGTTTTATTCCTCCAGCGTAATAACTCAAAACCCCAGCAGCAAAAATCGTTATATCTCTTTCTATTGTCCTATCATCCATTTTTATCTTAACAGAATAGGGCTTGTACCTAAAAAGAACATTTAAAAGCGCTACTAAATAAGCCCATATGCCTGTGAGAAATTTTTTAAATCGAATAGCCAAAGCTGCCGTTTCAGAGGCAATGCCGGTGCTGGCAATGTTTCCAAAAGTCAACATACCATTTATTAAAGCAGCATCTATCACTTTTACATTCCCCATTATCAAAACATCTATAGCTTTTTCTATTTTTTTAGGTATGTGGAAATATCGCGCAAAATCATTACCTGTTCCTACAGGAATAACTCCCAGTGCAGCTGAAGTCCCCTTTATGCCATTTACTACCTCCAAAACCGTCCCATCTCCTCCCACAGCTACAACCACTTTAAAACCACTCATTGCGGCTCTTCTCGCCAACTCCTTGCCATGCCCTGCGTATTTAGTTATAAAAATTTTGTAATCGATTAATTTCTTTTTCATAATGCGTCGGATTTCAGGAATTTTTTTATAAGCTCTTCCTCCTCCTGCAACAGGATTCACAATGAAAGCAATCAATTTGATCACTCCCCACATTACAAGGCTTTTCTTTTCGCCCTCTCTATAGCTTGTACCTCTTCTGCTGAAAGAGGGTACTTTGAATGCCCTCTTTCCACTGGTTTTGCAAAAGTAGCTGTCTCGTGGCGCCCATAAATTCCTGATATCACAACGCCATTGTCTTCCTCATCTAAAAAGGCAATAGAATAACTTAAATCAGACCCCACATCAGGAAAAGCATTATATCTTACTATACCCACTTTTTTAATGGCTTTCTTGCTTTCTCTTTCTATCGCATTTATTTTTATTTTCATTTGATTTATATCATCCCTTATCTCTTCTGTTTCTGTAAGAATTTTTTGAAGGAGGTTTAACACATCTTCTCTTTTTAGCGTATCTATGACTTTTTCATAAGTCCTTTTAACTTTTAAAAACCTCGCATTAAGAATCAATAAAAGTACCGATTCAAAAACTACTAAAAACACTAGCGTTATTGTAAAAAGTGGAATGTTGCTGTATATAAATTCCAAAATATTCTGCATATCCTCTCCTCCAATTTCTAAAAATTAATCTTGTGCAATTGCTTTAATAGCTTCTATCGCCTTTATAACCTCTTCTTCCGTATTAAAATAGCCGATCCCAAACCTTAGCGTACCAGTTTTTAAAGTTCCTATAGTAGAATGTGCTAAAGGGGCACAGTGAAGACCTGCTCTCGCTGCAATGTCAAATTCTCTATCTAATATATAGCTTGCTTCTCCAACATCTCTATTCTCTATGGTTATAGAAATAACTCCCACTCTATCCTTCAAATCTTGAGGTCCATAGACTTTTACTTTTTTAATTTTTCTCAAGCCTTCCAGCATAAGCTTTGTAAGTTTTAACTCATGTTCCCTAATGGAATTTATCCCTATTCTTTTGACAAACTTCACCCCTTCTTTAAGCCCAGCAATACCAGGAGTGTTCAATGTTCCGCTTTCAAACTTATCTGGCATCAAATCAGGCTGAGAAGTAAGTTCTGATCTACTTCCCGTTCCTCCCTCTTTTAGTGTAATTAGTTCTATTCCTTCTCTAACATAAAGTCCTCCAGTCCCTTGAGGGCCGTATAGACCTTTATGCCCCGGAAAGGCTAGCAAACTTATATTATATCTTTCGACATCTATGGGCAAAATTCCTGCTGTCTGAGCAGCATCCACTAAAAAAATTAAATTCATTTCCCGGGCAATATTCCCTATTTCCTCAATAGGCATTATAGTCCCTGTTACATTTGAAGCGTGAGTTATTGCGATCATCTTTGTGTTCCTTTTTACGGCTTTTTTTATATCATCAGGGTCAATTTTCCCTTCCTCATTTCCTTTTACTATTGTAACTTCTACTCCTTCTTCTTTCAATCTGTTTAATGGCCTTGCAACAGAATTATGTTCCATACTTGAAGTTATTACATGATCTCCTTCCTTGAGGGCACCTTTTAAGGCGATATTAAGGGCCTCTGTAGTATTGGAGGTAAAAACTATTCTCATGGGGTCCTTCACGTTGAAAAGAGAAGCTATCTCTTGTCTTGCTTCAAAAATCACTCGCCCAGCTTCAAGAGACATCCTATGGCCGCCTCTTCCGGGATTGCCACAGTTTCTCAACACTCTATCTACTTCTAAATATACTTCCTCCGGCTTTGGCCAGGAAGTAGCAGCATTATCTAAATATATCATTTTTAACTCCCCTTTTAATTATTCTTTCCTCTAATATATGAGTAAAGCAATCAAGGAGTCTCTTTCTAATTAATATTTTATACCTATTCATAATCATTGGCAACAAAAATAAATAAGGGACTGTTCAAAGCCCCTTCAGATATGCTGTTAACAGTATAAAGAAACTCTTTAAAAGTCCATGGCATTTAAAGGTTTCAAATCTATCCTTATTTGAACATATAAATAATGTCCAGAATTCTGTTTAAGTCCTCTTCTCCATAATATTCGATCTGTATAATTCCTCTATTTTGACCTTTCTGTAAGATTTGCACCTTCGTCCCGAGTAGATTACATAAATTATCTTCTATTTCCTTTATATGTACATCAATCTTCCTTGCATCTTTTTTCTCCTTCTTCTTATCTTTCTGACTCAAGAGACTTTTTATCAGCTTTTCCGTTTCTCTCACATTTAGCTCTTCTTCTATTATTTTTTTAGCAGCTTCATACTGAAGAGTTTTACTTGATATAGAAAGAATTACTTTTGCATGACCAACGGTTATTTTGCCCTGTACAAGCATATCTTGCACTCTCTCGTCTAAATTAAGAAGTCTTATGCTGTTAGCAATGACAGATCTGCTCTTACCTATTTTCTTTGCTATTTCCTCTTGAGTTAAATTAAACTGTTCCATCAATGTCTTGTAAGCTTTTGCTTCTTCAATGGGGTTTAAGTCCTCCCTCTGAAGGTTTTCAATAAGCGCAATTTCCATGACCTCCTGGTCATCTAGATCTTTTACTACGACAGGCACTTCTCTTAACCCCACCATCTTGGCTGCTCTCCATCTTCTTTCACCAGCTACTAGCTGGTATGACATTCCCTGTCTTCTGACTACCAGAGGCTGCACAATTCCATGTTCTCTTATCGAATCCGCTAATTCCTTCAAGCTTTCCTCATCAAAATGTCTCCTCGGCTGATACTCATTGGGAAATATTTTGTCTATTTCTACCATCTCTATGCCCTGCGATTCTTCTCGAGATTCCGGAATAAGAGCCTGAAGACCTCTTCCCAAACCTTTTTTAACAGCCACTCTAACACCACCTTTTGAAATTTTTATATTCCCGCCCTTTCTATTACTTCTTCCGCTAAATCTTCATAGGCTTCTGCTCCTTTAGAAGATGGGTCATATAAGGAAATAGGTTTGCCATAGCTTGGTGCTTCCCCTAACCTTACATTTCTGGGAATAATAGTCCTATATACTTTGTCCTTAAAAAATTTCTTTACTTCATCTACAACCTGAATAGACAGGTTTGTTCGGGCGTTGAACATTGTAAGTACTACTCCTTCTATTTCCAATGAGGGATTCAAACTCTTTTTTACAAGGTTTATGGTATTAATAAGCTGGGTAAGTCCCTCTAAAGCATAGTATTCACATTGAATAGGAATAATTACAGAATCAGCGGCTGTAAGCCCATTTATTGTCAAAAGCCCGAGTGAAGGAGGACAGTCTATTAGTATGTAGTCATACCTATCCTTCACAGTTTCTATCGCTTTTTTTAACCTGTACTCCCTTGAAATCATTGGGACAAGTTCAATTTCTGCACCAGCCAGTTGTATGCTGGAAGGTACTATATCTAACCCATACTCTTCAAGCTTTAATATAGCACTTTCCATGTTTTCTTCCTCAATCAGTACAGTATAGGTTGTGTGATCTAATGAGGCAGGATTTACACCAAAACCACTTGTCATGTTGCTCTGCGGGTCTATATCCACACACAAAACTTTTTTGTTTTTCATCGCCAGCGCAAATCCTAAATTTATAACTGTAGTAGTCTTGCCTACTCCTCCCTTTTGATTAGCAACGGCCATTACTTTTCCCACTGTTTCACCCCCTGTTTGTCAGGCAATCCTTATGTCTATTATATCATTGTTTACTCTATTGTTCCACATGGAACACTACTACAGGGGGCCTTTACAATATTATTTTTTGGGAATTCTTATGACAAACTCCAGATATTCTTCCTCTTCTTTTTGTGTATATTCTGCTTTTAAGCCAGATTTCTTCATCGCTTCGACCGTCTCCTTTATCGTATTTACAAAAATCCTTATATCTTTATAAAACTTCATCATCTTTTTCCCATTTCTCACTGGGCCTTTTGGGTTTTTCGTTATACTATCTATAACTTCTTGTACAAGTTTCTCCGTTTGACTTACATTGAGCTTCTTTTTGATGACGGTTTCTAAAACTTTTTTCTGCAATTCCTCATCAGGCAGTCTTAGAAGGGCTCTTGCATGTCTTTCTGTTAAATCATTTTCTAATAGTTTTTCTTGAATATCTTTGCTTAATTTTAAAATTCTCAATTTATTAGCGATAGTAGACTGATTTTTCCCCAATATTCTTGCTAGTTGCTCCTGGGTCAAATTGTGGTCACTTATCAAATTGTAATAAGCCTGGGCTTCTTCTATAAAATTCAGGTTTTCTCTCTGTAAATTTTCAATCAAAGATAAAATTGCTGAATCCTGATCATGAGCGTTGATAACTATTGCTGGTACCTCTTTAAGACCTGCTAATTTCGAAGCTCTCAATCTCCTTTCCCCCGCCACCAATTCATACGAGTTGTTTCCTACCATTCTTACCATTATGGGTTGGAGCACTCCATAAACCTTAATGGATTCGGCCAATTCCTCTAAATTCTCCATGTCAAAAGTTTTACGTGGCTGATACGGGTTAGGTCTTATAGCATCCACAGGTAGGTAAAGGACCTCTAAAGTTTTATTAGGCATCATTTCTCACACCCCACTTTTCACTCTACCACATATGAAAATATATATTCGACATAAATAAGGAAAATCCTTCTAAAATTATAAAAAAATTCTTCATTCGCAAACTTTGCAAGTTTTTTAGTCATTTATACAAAAGCTATCATTTTTAACTTAACTGTCTACCTACAACCAAAACCACCATCCTTTCCATAGAGAAGCCGCCCCCGAAATCTTCTGGATATTACTTTACCTTTCTGACAACATCTATATGAATTATAGCATAAAAATCTTTTATAAAAACCAAAAAATAAAAAGTTCTGCATAGTTACTCAGACATCTAAAACCTTCACTAGCAGAACTTTATTTTTATTAAAATCACTAAAACCCGATCTTGTCATAAAGGCTTATTTCTTATTAACTTCTCTTTTCTTGGATATTTCAATGGAAGATGCTCTTTCTTTTTTATCACGATTAGATGGTGAAGTATATCACTGAAGGGAAGTCTCACTTCAACTATATTCTCCACCGCACATTTTAATTCTTCAAAAGCCCTTTTGCATTCTTTAACTTCTCCAATCTCTCTCCCTTTCATGGCTATAAAATAGCCATCTGGCTCAACAAACGGAATAGCATATTCTAATAGAACATTAAGAGGTGCTACAGCCCTTGCAATTGCTATCTCAAATTTTTCCCTGTATTTTTCCGCATGACCCAGTTCTTCTGCTCTCCCATGGATTATTTCAACATCTGTTAAAGATAACACATGAGACAGATAAGATAAAAAATTGACTTTCTTTTTAGAAGCTTCCAGCAATGTAAGTTTTAAATTAGGAAAAACTATCTTTAAAGGGATACCAGGAAATCCTGCTCCCGTCCCAATATCTATTATTTTTTCATCGCCTTTTATTTTATCGCTTTTTAAAACAGATATGCTGTCAAGAAAGTGTTTTACAACGACTTCCTCCTCTTCAGTAATCGCAGTTAGGTTCATTTTTCGATTCCACTCCATTAAAACAGAATAATATCTTTGGAAATGTTCCATGTGGAACATTTCCAAAGATATTCCTAAAATTCTTCCCCCTTCAACCAGCATTTTCATCATTTTTTCACTCATCTGACTTCTTTCTCCTCATCTGTTGTAAATATATTAACAGAACAGAAATATCGGCCGGCGAAACTCCTGAAATACGGGAAGCCTGTCCAATGGAAGTCGGTCTTATTCGTGAAAGTTTTTCTTTTGCTTCATTGCTGAGCCCGTGAATTTGATAATAATCTATGTCTTCAGGAATTTTTTTGTTCTCCATCGCCTTGAATTGTTCTATTTGCCTCAATTGTTTTAGAATATAACCCTCATACTTTATATTTATATCAATCTGTTCTGCCACACTGTCTAAAATATCCTCCGGCCTTCCCGGATCTAAAAATTTAGTAGACTTATAATCAATTTCTGGTCTCTTGAGCAATGTGTAAAGGTCAACACCTGAGACAATAGGAGTGCTTCCTCTTGAAATCAAAAAGCTGTTAACTTCTTCTGTAGGTTTTACCATCACAGTAGGAATCCTCATCATTTCCTTTTCCAGTTGAATCTTTTTCCTTAAAAACTTTTCATATCTTTCTTCGGTAACAAGTCCAATTTTCTTACCGATTTCCGTTAATCTAAAGTCTGCGTTGTCCTGTCTTAAAATCAATCTGTACTCAGCCCTAGATGTGAGCATTCTATACGGCTCATTCGTTCCCTTTGTAACCAAGTCATCTATTAAAATTCCTATATATGCTTGAGACCTATCTAAAATCAAGGGTGGTTTTCCTAAAATTTTTAAAGCCGCATTTATGCCAGCCATTATTCCCTGCGCTGCAGCTTCCTCATATCCAGAGGTTCCATTCACCTGCCCTGCAAAATACAACCCCTCCACCAATTTTGTCTCAAGAGTAGCTTTAAGCTGCGTAGGGTCTATACAATCGTACTCAATAGCGTAGGCAGGGCGCATAATCTTTGCATTCTCGAGCCCCGGGATGGTACTCAATATTTCCATTTGAAGGTCTTCTGGAAAACTGGAAAATAAACCTTGAATGTACATCTCATAGGTGTCACGCCCTTCTGGCTCCACAAAAATCTGATGTCTGTCTCTATGAGGAAATTTCATTACCTTATCTTCAATAGAAGGACAATACCTAACACCAACTCCTTCTACTTCCCCTGTATAAAGAGGAGCTCTGTGTATGTTTTCCCTTATTATCTTATGGGTTTTTTTATTTGTGTAAGTAAGCCAGCAGGGTATTTGCTCTATCTCAATCTTATCATGCAGGAAAGAAAAAGGAGTTATAACTTCATCCCCCGGTTGTACAATCATTTTAGAAAAATCTACAGTTCTTTTATCGACCCTTGGAGGCGTAGAAGTATTAAATCTCATCATCCTAAAACCCAATCTCTTTATAGCTTCTGACAAATCTTTTGCAGGGAAAAGGCCACTCGGTCCGCTTTCAAATCCCACTTCCCCTATTATTACTCTCCCTCTCAAAAAAGTACCTGTCGTTATTATGCAAGCCTTGCACTTATAAACGGCACCAAGCTTTGTAACGACCCCTACTACCTTATTATCCTGAACCAATATATCTACAATTTCGGCCTGTTTTATATCCAGATTATCCTGTCTTTCTAAAGTATGCTTCATATTTGATTGATAAAGTTTCTTATCTACTTGTGCTCTTAAAGACCTGACGGCAGGACCTTTGCTGGTGTTTAAAGTTCTCATCTGAAGCAAAGACTTATCGGTGTTTACTGCCATCTCGCCCCCTAAAGCATCTATCTCTCTCACCAGTTGAGCTTTAGCAGGTCCTCCAATGGAAGGATTACAAGCCATAAGTGCTATTGCATCTAGATTCGTTGCAAAACCTACAGTTGTCAAACCTAATCTGGCAGATGCAAGAGCAGCTTCACTTCCAGCATGTCCTAACCCAATCACACATACATCATAGTCTCCTGCAACATACCTCATCTTACCACCTACTTCCCAATACAGAATCTTTCAAAAATCTGATTAATGACATCCTCTGTAGCAGTCTCTCCGGTGATTTTTCCTATTTCCTCTAAGGCTCCATTTACGTCTATTGTTATCAAGTCTTCACTAAAACCTTTTTCAATAGCTTCAAGAACACTTTCCATATACTTCTTTGCATTCATAAGAGCCTCTTTATGTCTTGCATTAGTTATTATGTCTTCTTCACCCGCAGATACCCTACCTTTGAATACCAAATTGTATATTTCTGTCTCTAATCTATCAAGTCCCAACCCTTTTATAGTAGAAACCTCTACTATTATACCATTTCCTACTAAATTTTTTAACTCTGTTTCATCAATTTTTTTTGGTAGATCAATTTTGTTAAGTACATATATGACATTCTTCCCAGAGATTATATCAAAAATTTCATAGTCTTCCTTTGAAAGTTCCCTCGAAGAATCTAAAACAAACAGGATAAGGTCAGCCTCAGCCAATACTTCCTTGCTCTTTTCTACACCTATTTTCTCTACAAGTTCATCTGTATGCCTTATTCCTGCCGTATCTATAAGTTTTATCGGAATACCTTTTATACTCATATATTCTTCTATTACATCCCTCGTCGTACCAGGTATATCTGTCACTATAGCTCTTTCTTGTCTTAAAAGTGCATTTAAAAGAGAGGATTTTCCCACATTTGGTTTTCCTATTATAGCAGTCTTAAGCCCCTCTCTTATTATTCGCCCACTTTCAGAAGCATCAATCAATTTTTCTATATCTTTCAATATTTCTTCAGCCCGTTTTTTGATTTCAGACTTCTCAAGCTCCTCCACATTTTCTTCCGGAAAATCAATTAAAGCCAGAAGATGACTTAAAAGTCCCATTATCTTGTCCCTCAACTCTCTCATCTTCTGTCCCAGTACTCCTGCCAGTTGTTTTTGTGCATACCTATTAGCAAGCATCGTCTTTGAAGTTATAATATCAATTACTGCTTCAGCTTGAGACAAATCTATTCTTCCATTTAAAAAAGCCCTTTTAGTAAATTCTCCCGGTTCAGCAAGTCTAGCACCATTTCTTAAAACTAGCTCCAAAATTTTGGATGTCACTACAATCCCACCATGACAGTTGATCTCCACGACATCTTCTCTGGTATATGTGTGAGGTTTTTTCATCACTGTCACCAGCACCTCATCATAAACCTCTCCTGTTTCAGGGTCTACGATATGCCCATAGTGAATTGTATGGCTTTTTACCGCCTTTATGTCCTTTTTTTTGAAGGGTCTAAAAATCCTCGAAAGAATTTCTAAAGCATCTTCTCCACTTATTCTAACAATACCTATTCCTGCTTCACCAGGAAAAGTGGAAATAGCAGCAATAGTATCAAACTCCATTCTATCACCGACCTTCTGTTTCTTAACAATCACATAAAATAATATACCAACTTTTCAACATTTTCAATCAAAAAATAAAAAAACCCATAAAAGGGTTTACTTTAAAGCAATTATAACTCTTCTATTAGGTTCTTCTCCTTCACTATAAGTTTCAACATAGGGATGATCTTGTAAAGCTAGGTGAATTATTCTTCTCTCATTAGGACTCATAGGTTCTAATTCTATACTTTCCTTCGTCTCCATTACCTTCCTTGCTAACTTTCTAGCAAGTCGCGTTAGAGTCTCTTCTCTCCTCTTCCTATAATTTCCTGCGTCTAAGACTATTCTCCTATATCTTTCATAACCTTTATATTTGCTTGCCACTACATTTACAAGGTACTGAAGAGCATCTAAAGTTTCCCCTCTTTTACCTATTAGAAGTCCCACATTTTTCCCTTGAAGATTAAATTTTATAGTATCCTCTGTCTCCTCGATATCAAAGGTTACATCCAGTTTCATAGCATTTATCACATTCTGCAAAAAATTTTTAGCACTTTCTTTGATGACATCCTTCAAAACCACTCTAACAATAGCCTGCTTGCTTATAAGACCTAGAAAACCTTTTCCCCCTTCGTCCAGAACCTCTATGTCCACCATTTCTCTCGGAACGCCAAAATCCTGTAAAGCAAGATTTATGGCTTCCTCTACCGTTTTACCAGTTCTTATTAACTCTTTCAACTCAGGATTCCCCCTTGAGCGTCTTTGTCTCTCTCATAAAAATATACTGCTGAATTATCTGGAATATATTGCTTGTAACCCAGTAAATCCCCACTCCAGCCGGCAAAGTGACAGTAATATACCCCATAAAGAGGGACATGAAAATATTCATAGAATTTTGGCTCTTATCAGTAGCTATCATTGCAGAAGAGATATAGGTAGTTACAGTAGCTAAAATTGGTATAATGTAGTAGGGGTCTCTTGCTGCCAAACTATGCATCCATAAAAAGGAAGCTGTAGAAAAAGCCGGGTAAGTCCTTAACATCATAAAAAGAGGCCACAGTATTATCAACGGTAAAAGCATGGGAAGACATCCCCCAAAAGGATTTATCTTTTTTTCTTGATACAATTTCATTGTTTCAATATTAAGCTTCTGGGGATCTTTACCGTATTTTTTCTTTAGCTCCTCTACTAAAGGTTGTATTTCTTTCATCTTTTTCATCGTATCCATCTGTTTTAAATAAAAAGGCAAAAGAAGAACCCTTATAAAAACAGTAAAAATTATTATAGCTACACCATAATTTCCTACATAGTGATGAATAAACTCTAAAAGCTGTCCTAAATACATCGCAATCGTTGCCATAATATACCTCCAAAAACAGTTATTTTACAGGGTCGTAACCTCCGGGGTTAAAGGGATTACAACGTAAAATCCTCCAAATAGACATTAATCCTCCCTTTAAAAGTCCATATTTAGAAATTGCTTCTATAGAATATTGGGAACAAGTGGGATAAAATCTACAAGTCCTTGGCTTTAAGGGAGAAATATATTTCTGATATAACCTTATTAGAAATATGACAAAATTTTTCATTTTTCCCTCTCCTTATATAAAGGAGTTTTTTTAAGTAATTTTTCTATCGATTCTTTCAAAGTATGAAAGTCTATATCTGCAATCTTTCCCCTCGCCACAAATACCACATCGTAACCTTGCTCAAGAAAAGGATTTAAATTTCTGAAGCTTTCATGAAGAAGTCTTTTTACCCTATTTCTAACTACACTCTTTCCTATTTTTTTGCTGACAGAATAACCCACCCTGTTTATCTTAAGTCCATTTGCCATATAATACATTACCACAAATCGATTGGAAACGCTCTTTCCACCAGAATATACCCTTTTAAATTCTCTGGTCTTCTTCAGTTTTGTTACACTTCTTTTCATCTATACCTCCACATGGCAAAAAAGGCCATTTAGGCCTTAGGCTGTGAGTCTGTGTCTTCCTTTTAATCTTCTCCTTTTTAATACATTTCTTCCTGCTTTTGTGGACATTCTTTTTCTAAAACCATGTACTTTTTTTCTATGTCTTTTTTTAGGTTGATAAGTGCGAAGCATTATTACCCCTCCTATAACCTAAAAATGCTATAAAAATTATAACGTTAATTAAATGGGATGTCAACAAAGACTTTATCAACAGGGAAAAATTTATCTACAGAAATTGTAGATAAAAATTTTTTTCTTAGTTGATAATCTGTTGATAATTTGCTATTATAAAAGTAAACCTGTTGATAACTTATATAAATTTTAGCCACAGTTTTAAAAAGTTATTCACAGATTGTTGATAAGTTTGTGGATAAGTTGTTATTCCTGTGTGAATCGACCTATTTAAATCTTAAAAAAGCTTGATAGGTCAATTTTTTTGTCGCAATTTTTCTTTAACATCATTTTTATCAACAGTACCTTGAAAACTGTTTTTTAAAAAAGAAATTTCAACAAAATTAAAAAGCACTTATCCACAAAAGAATTATGACGATAATATACTATGCCACCCTTTTTATAAAATTATCCACAATTATCTCTTTAAGCCTAGGAGGTCATACGATGTATGGTGATTACCGTCAAATTTGGGAGAGGATAGTGGAGGTTATAAAAAGTGAATTAACCCCCACCAGCTATAATACTTGGTTAGTTCATATAAAACCTTTGGCATTTTCAGAAGACACTTTATTTTTAAGCACCCCAAATACTTTTACAAAAAATATAATAAATGGAAGATATATTAACATAATTTACGACGCTGCATCTAAAGTTACAAATAAATTTATAGACATAAAAATACTATCAGAAGATGAAGAAGAATACAAAGAAATAAAAGAATCCATGGAAAAGGAAAATTCTTTTGAATCTACTCTTTTATCGACTTTAAACCCAAAATACACCTTTGACACCTTTGTAGTAGGAAACAGCAATAAACTAGCTCATGCTGCGTGCCTTGCAGTTGCTCAGTCACCCGCAAAAGCCTACAACCCTCTTTTTATATACGGAGGAGTGGGCCTTGGAAAAACTCATTTAATGCATGCTATAGGTCATTTCATAAACAAAAACCATTCTGGCTACAAAATAATGTACGTGACATCTGAAACGTTTACAAATGAATTAGTAAACTCTATTAAAGATGATAAAAACGAAGAATTCCGCAATAAGTACAGAAACATAGATGTCCTATTAATAGATGATATTCAGTTTATAGCCAATAAAGAACGGACACAAGAAGAATTTTTCCATACTTTTAATACTTTATATGAGGCTAACAAACAGATTGTTATATCAAGCGATAGGCCACCGAAAGAAATACCTACTCTGGAAGAAAGGTTAAGGTCAAGGTTTGAATGGGGACTTATTGCAGACATTCAGCCCCCAGACTATGAGACACGAGTAGCTATACTGAAGAAAAAAGCCCAATCAGAAAATTTAAACATCCCAGATGAAGTTCTTTCTTATGTGGCTGAAAAAATACAATCGAACATAAGAGAATTGGAAGGAGCCTTGATACGTATAGTAGCTTTTGCAACACTTACAAAATCAAATATAGACTTAGAACTCACAAAACACGCACTAAAAGACATCGTCTCTAATAAAACGAGAGAAATAACGGTTAAGCTTATTCAAGAAGAAGTATGTAAATACTACAACATAAAAATAGAAGATTTCAGGTCAAGAAAAAGAACCAAGAACATAGCATATCCCAGGCAAATAGCAATGTATTTAGCAAGAGAACTTACAGACCTATCTCTTCCTAAAATAGGAGAAGAATTTGGAAAAGATCACACCACTGTGATACACGCTTATGAAAAAATTTCAAAAGAGATAAAACAGGACGAATCCCTTGCAAGACAGATCGAAGAGCTTAAAAAGAGGATAAAAGGTTATTAACATATAAACAGGGATATCCCTGTTTATATGTTTTTGATATCAGCGTTTGTTAATAATGTTAATAACTTTTTAGACTTGTCCTCATTTTACTCACATCATAAAAACCTTCAATTTAAGCTTTTAAAATTAATACTCACAAATTAACAGCTTCTACTCCTCTTACTACTAAAGCTTATACTAAATAAATATTTTATGCCGCTTTTAAAATAAATATTCTTAAAAACAGGAGTGAAAAATATGAAATTTGTGTGTGATAAAAATTCATTATCGGAAGGTATTAATACAGCTATAAAGGGGGTATCCTCCCGTACCACCCTCCCTATACTTCAGGGAATAAAGTTAATAGCAAAGAATGATAAGATAAAGTTTATAGGTACAGATCTTGAAATAGGGATCGAATGTGAGGTCCCTGCACTTGTGCAACAAGAAGGAGAAGCTGTAATTCCAGCAAGGGTTTTTTCTGACCTTGTAAAAAAACTTCCAGAAGGAGAAGTAGAGGTCGTAAGTGATACCAATAATTTCATCAAAGTTGTATGCGGAGACATAAATTTTTCGCTTTCAGGCAGTAATCCCGAGGAATTTCCCGAGATACCCGAGGTATCAAGAGAAAAATCTTTCAAGCTTTCTCAATCGGTTCTCAAAGACCTCATAAAGAAAACGGTATTTTGTGTATCAGAAGAACAGACCAGACCTATTCTCACAGGAGTGCTCTTTGAGGTATTTCAAAACGAGATAAAGGCTGTAGCTCTGGATGGATTTAGAATGGCAATATATTCCTACAAATCCGAAGAAGCCTTTTTTGAAGAAGAAGTAGAAAAATATTCTCTCATAATTCCAGGGGATACTCTGGAGGAAATTTCGAAAATATTAAAAGAGGAAGAGGAGGATGTATACATATACTATACTTCAAATCAGGTGCTTTTCCAGATAAATAATACAAAAGTTATCTCAAGACTTCTTGAAGGAACTTTTATAAATTACAATGCAGTGCTGCCAAGAGATTTTAAAACAGAGGTTTTGGTAAACAAAGAAATTTTTATGGATAGCCTTGAAAGAGCTTCTTTGATAGCCGAAAGCAAAAATAATCTGGTAAAGTTTAATATTGGTGATAATTTCATAATAATATCTTCAAATTCTGAAAAGGGAAGTATGTCAGAAAAACTTGAAGTAGAGGTAAAAGGAATGCTTCTTGAAATTGCGTTTAATTCTAGGTACTTGTTGGATGCTCTTAAAGCAATTGATGAAGAAGAAGTAGTACTTTATTTCATAAATAGTATAAATCCGCTAATAATAAAACCAGTAGGTGAAAAGGAATATCTTTATATGATACTGCCGGTTAAACTGAATTAAGAGGTGTGTTTTAATGATAGAAATTTATATAAAAACGGAGTATATAACGCTGGGACAGTTTTTAAAATATGCAAAAGTTTGTAATACGGGAGGGCAGGCAAAAGCTCTTATACAGGAGGGAAAGGTGAAAGTAAACGGCATAATAGAACTTAAAAGAGGAAGAAAACTTTATAAGGGTGATATAATTGAAGTGGAGGGCAAGACTTTCATAGTAAAGTGAGGAGATCCTTTTGTACCTAAAGGAGATTCTTGTAGATAATTTTAGAAACTTAAAAAAACAAAAAATAGAGTTCTGCAGTGGATTAAATCTCATATATGGTTTAAATGCTCAAGGAAAAAGTAATCTCATAGAAGCTATAAGGATTCTCAGTATGGGAAGGTCCTTCAGAGGAAGTAAGATGTCTGAGATAATCAAATTTGGAGAACAGTATTTTTTCATAAGAGGTATTGTTGAAAGCAATGCTATTTATGAGAAAAAAATAGAGTTTGGATACAGGTCCAACGGAAACAAGGTTGTAAAAGTAAATGGAAATAAGTTAAAGACCATGGGAGAGATTCTAGGTCATTTTCTCACTGTAATATTTTCTCCTGAAGATATAGGAATAATAAAAGAAGGACCTTCCCGCAGGAGGAAATATTTAGATTCTTGTATTTCGGTCATAGACAAAAATTATTTTTTTGACCTTCTTCAGTATAACAGGGCATTGTCTAACAGAAACAGTCTACTTAGAAAAATAAGAGAAGAGGGAAAGGGTAAAGACCTTATTGAAATATTTGATGAGAAACTTTCGGAATATGGAGCAAGGATAATAAAGAGAAGAGGACAGTACATAGACAAACTAAAAGAGATTATGACAAATCTTTTGATGGAAATTTCGAATGAAAAACTGGATATAGTGTATTTAAATAGTGTAGGAGAAAAAGAAATCAAGGATGAAAATTTTATAAAAGAAAAATTAAAAGACAAATTGTCAAAGAGCCTGCCTTTTGATGTACAGTATATGTCTACACGAGTAGGGCCTCATAGGGAAGATTTTAAAGTGATTATAAACGGTTATGATTCGAGAATCTATTCTTCTCAAGGGCAGAAAAGAACTATAGTTCTAGCCCTTAAACTTTCTGAATTAGAAATTTTAAAAGAAGAAACAGGTGAAAAGCCTGTTTTGCTTTTGGATGATGTCATGTCTGAATTAGATGAAAATAGAAAAAGATATGTATTGAAAAAGATAAAGGAAATTCAATCTTTTATAACTCATACTACGAGATCAGATGTAAAAGGAGATTGTATTTTTAGAATTCATGATGGGATTGTTATGAGAGAATAGGGGGTTTTTGAAATGTACATACATTTAGGCGGGGACGTAGTAGTTCCGGATAAAGAGATAATAGGGATTTTTGATATGAACATAGTGTCTACTTCTTCTGTAACCCTTCAATTTTTAAAAATAGCTGAAGAGGAAGGGTTTGTTGTAAATATATCCAAAGAAAAACCTAAGTCTTTTGTATTGACTGAGAGAGATAGAAAAAGTATCATATACTTATCTCCTATCTCTGCTGTTACTTTAATAAGGAGAGCTCGCAAAATGTTTGAATGAGGAGGTAAAAAATGATTAAAAGAACTGCAGAAGGAATCATACTTTTTAGAAAACCCAAAAGATTAGAAATAAGGGTGCTGACTGATAAAATTGTAAATGTATTTATAACAGATAAAGAAGAAAAGAGAAAGGACACAATAGCTGTAGAAAAAAAGAGTTATCCTTCAGTAAATTTTGAGGTAAAAGAAGAAAATGGAAAACTGTTTATTAGCACAAAAAGTTTAGATATAGAAGTCGATATGGAAACATTATTTATAACTTTTAAAGATAAAAAAGGCAACATAATTAATGAGGATTATAAAGAAGTTGTGATAGAAGATTCAGAGGTGAAATGCTATAAGAGATTAAGGGAAGAACATTTTTATGGTTTTGGAGAAAAAGCAGGGTATCTTGATAAAAAAGGCGAAAAATTAGAGATGTGGAACACAGATGAATTTATGACTCACAATCAGACTACAAAACTTTTGTACGAAAGTTATCCTTTCTTTATAGGTATGAATAAAACGCATGTTTATGGCATATTTTTTGACAACAGTTTTCGCAGCTTTTTCAACATGGGAGAAGAGAGTGAAGAGTACTACTATTTTGGGGCCTATGGTGGGCAGATGAATTATTACTTTATTTATGGAGATGATATAAAAGAAGTTGTAGAAAATTATACATACATTACAGGAAGAATAGAGCTTCCTCCTTTATGGGCCTTAGGAAACCAGCAGAGCAGATACAGTTATACACCTCAAGAAAGGGTAATTGAAATAGCAAAAACTTTCAGAAAAAAAGATATACCTTGCGATGTTATTTACCTTGATATAGATTACATGGAGGGATATAGAGTTTTTACTTGGAATAAAGAGACATTTAAAGATTATAGGAAAATGTTAAAAGAACTAAATGACATGGGATTTAAAGTTGTAACGATTGTAGATCCTGGTGTAAAGAGAGATTATGATTACTTTGTATACAGAGAAGGAATTGAAAAAGATTATTTTGTGAAGGACAAGTATGGAATAACTTATGTTGGAAAGGTATGGCCCGGAGAAGCATGTTTTCCAGATTTTCTTCAAGAAAGGGTAAGAAACTGGTGGGCAGAAAAGATAGGAAATTTTATAAGGGATGGGATTAGCGGAATATGGAACGATATGAATGAACCGGCTGTCTTTGAAACTCCCACGAAAACAATGCCAGAAGATAATATACACGTTTTAGATGGGGAAAGAATAACCCATAGAGAAGCCCATAATTTATACGCTAATTACATGGCTTTAGCAACTAAAGAGGGACTTTTGAGGGAAAGGCCCAACGATCGTCCTTTTATTTTATCCAGAGCTGCTTTTGCGGGGATACAGAGATACGCTGCAATATGGACGGGAGATAATAGAAGTATATACGAACACCTTCTAATGATGATGCCGATGCTCATGAACATAGGTCTTTCTGGACAACCGTTTGCAGGAGCCGATGTGGGAGGTTTTGAAGGAGACTGCAATGAAGAGCTTTTTATAAGATGGATAGAGGCAGCTGTTTTTACGCCTTTTCTAAGAGTTCATTCTGCAATAGGTACAAAAGATCAGGAACCTTGGTCTTTTGGAAAAAGAGCAGAGGATATAAGCAGAAAGTTTATAAAAATAAGGTATGAGCTTCTTCCATATATCTATGACCTTTTCTACGAGGCTTACAGGAAAGGTTATCCTATAATGAGGCCGTTGGTATTTGAATATCAAAAGGATGAAAATACCCATAATATATATGACGAATTTATGTTGGGGGAAAATCTTCTTGTAGCTCCAGTATATCTTCCTTCAAAAGAAAGAAGAGAAGTGTATTTGCCAGAAGGCATTTGGTATGATTATTTTAATGGTGACGTGTATGAGGGAGGCAAATACTACTTGGTTGATGCTCCTATTGATAAAATTCCTGTTTTTGTTAAAGAGGGAGCTATTCTTGTCAAGCAAAAACCTCTCTCATACATAGAGGAAGAAGAAATCGAAGAAAAAATAGTCGAGATATACAATGGAGAAAAAGGTAAATACCTGCACTACGAAGATGATGGAAAGACTTTAAATTATAAAAAAGGGAATTATAACCTTTTCAATATAGAGTTTGATTATCATGAAGGAGAAGTTAATATAAAATTTGAAAAATTACATTTTGGTTATAAGGGTGGAGCTAAAAAGTATAGGTTTGTATTGAAGAATTTCAATGGGGTGAGAAGAGTGATAGTAAATGGGAGGGAAGTAGAAAATTACGAAATTTATATAAGCTGAGGTTCTATTTAAAACCTCAGCTTCAAACTGTTGACAAAATAAAGAAGTGGCATTTTGTGTGTAAATGCGACTTGTTGCCAA
>NZ_JBNATX010000024.1:0-34370 GCF_049701115.1 Caldanaerobacter sp.
GAAGCGAGCGGCCACCTGAGCCTTTTGGCGAATTGGCCGGTACCCCGCCTGAGCCTGAAAAGTGAGCCTTAGTTTAGTCGCTTTGCAACTCCGGAGCATTAACACAAAATGCCACTTAAATAAGAAGGACTTTGTCAACAAACTAAAAAGTTTAAGCCAGACTCCCCGGCTTAAACTTTTTTATTCGTTCTGGAAGTCATACACCATTTTTGAAATTTGCCTTATAACAGTATAAGCATAGGAATTGTCAGAACCATCTACATTACTTGCAAGAATAGTCAGTATATAGGGCTTTGTTGGATGGAAAACAATTGCCGTATCATTTACAACATTGTCCAAATTTCCAACTTTGTGTGCCACTTCTATATCATCAGGAATTGGATAAGATATTCTATCACCGTATATGGTATTTTTGAGATAGTACATCAACTCCCCTGCAGTATCAGGATGTACATTTGCGTATTCCAATAACTTCTTCATATACATACTCATATCATAAGGAGACGTAATATTGCTGTTATAGGGTATTATATTTCCTCCCAAATCTTCCATAAATTTTATATAATTATCTCTTCCAACAATTCTCATAATCATGTTAGATGCAATATTGTCACTCTCTACAATTGACCTCCTTGAGAGCTCCCTTATGGTATAGTAACTTCCTACAGGTTCAAACTGGATAGACCCAGCTCCTCCTTCATAATCCACTTTAGTATATTGCACTTTCATATCGGGGTCTATTTTCCCCTCTGTTATAAGCGTGTACAGGTAGAAATTAAGTGGCACTTTGTAGGTACTTGCAGCTATGAAAGGGTCATATCCATTTATCTCGAATGTTTGTCCTGTATTTAAATCAATAAAGTACACTCCGTATTTCCCTGGATATTGAGAAATTAATTTTTCAATATTCTGCTTCAATTCTTGATAATTTGTAGCACCATATAATTCCGGAGGCACAACTACTGGAGGATGAGGGATTAAAATTTGCTGACCAACATATAAATTATCTGGATCATCCATATCATTGGCCTTTAAAATGTCTTCAACAGTAGTGCCATTTTTCTTCGCTATGGTGTAAAGGTTATCACCCGGTTTTATTCTATAAACTAAGGGATCTGTCCAGTGTACATTCTCTAAAGCAGCATAAGTCTGGGGACCTACTATCCCGTCAACTTTTAAGTGTTTTTTCCTCTGAAAGTCCAAAACTCCATTTAAAGTCATCGAACCAAATATACCATCAATAACCCCTACGTCAAACCCAGCTTGTTCTAGTATAGTCTGAAGTTTTAAAACGTCTGTTCCATAAGTTCCTGTGTACAAAAGCCTTGACCCAAAAGAAAATTTAGGCAAATTTTTTGCATATGACAGAAAAGGAATTGTAATTATTAGAAAAAGAATCACAATTGATAAAATTATCTTTCTAAATTTTAACATTTTTAATCCCCCCTTGCCATCCCCATTGTACCATATATATTTTTTTATTTCAATAAGTATATATTTCTATATATGCCACTGTACATATAAAATTGTCATAAAATAAAACCCCTTTACAGGAGTTTAAACTGCCAATAAAATAAAATCCCTCTGAGGGGGTTATGAAGGTATAATCTTGATATATACCTTTCTTTTTCGTGGCCCATCAAACTCACAAAAATAAATTCCCTGCCAAGTCCCCAAAACAAGCTCACCGTTTTCTATAAGCACAGTTACAGAATTCCCTACCAATGAAGATTTTATATGAGCATCAGAATTTCCTTCAAGGTGCTTAAAAGAAATATTGGGTATTATTTTGTCAAGAGCAGATAAAATATCTTCTTTTACTGTTGGATCTGCATTTTCATTTATTGTAATACCAGCTGTTGTATGGGGAACAAAAACTGTGCAGATTCCCTCTTTTACTCCAGACCCTTTCACTTCCTCCTGTACTTCTCTAGTAATATCTATCATAACCTCTCTCGCCGGCGTATTTACGTAAATGCTCCTCATTTTTGTCCTCCTTTCTACTCTTATGTAAGAAAAGGGACAAGCAGAAAAATTGCCTATCCCTTTAAATTTTACTCCACAGTAACAGATTTTGCAAGGTTCCTCGGTTTATCCACGTCACAGCCTTTTTCTACAGCCATGTAATATGCCAGAAGCTGGAGAGGAACTACTGTCAATACAGGAGTGAGTTCTTTTAAGGTGTCGGGGATGTATATGACTTTATCCACTACTCCATCAAGCTGCAAGTTTCCCTGCTTTGCAAAAGCAACCACATATCCTCCCCTGGCCTTTACCTCTTTTATATTGCTCAACATTTTTTCGAAGAGGTCATCCTGTGTAGCCAGTGCAATTATCAAAGTACCCTCTTCTACCAATGCTAACGTTCCGTGCTTTAACTCTCCAGCTGGGTATGCTTCTGAGTGGATGTAAGATATCTCTTTGAGCTTTAAAGACCCTTCCATGGCAACAGCGTAATCCAGACCTCTGCCAATATAGAACACGTCTTTCACATTATAATGCTCAGAGGCAAACCTTTGTATTTCTTCTTTGTTGTCCAAGAGGTATTGAACTTTGTCAGGTAGTTTTTTAAGTTCAGAGATAATCTCTACAACCTTTGTACTGCTCATAGTCCCCTTCTTTAAGGCAAAGTCCAGTGCAATTAGGTATAAAGCTATGAGCTGTGTAGTATAGGCTTTTGTAGATGCAACAGCTATTTCAGGTCCTGCCCAAGTATACAAGACTTCATCTGCTTCCCTTGATACAGAACTTCCTACCACATTTGTTATAGCTATCACTCTCGAGCCTTTTCTTTTAGCTTCTTTTAATGCAGCAATTGTGTCAGCCGTCTCCCCTGACTGGCTTATAACAATTGTGAGCATTCTTTCATTCACAATCGGATTCCTGTATCTAAACTCAGAAGCCACATCTACCTCAACAGGTATTCGTGCAAAACTCTCTATCACGTATTTCCCTACAACTCCTGCGTGATATGCAGTTCCACAAGCTACTATAAAGATTTTTTCTATTTTTTCAAGGTCTTCCTTTGTGATGTTTATACTGTCGAGGACTATCTCTGAATCGTTAATTATCCTTCCCCTCAAAGTATCTTTTATTGCGGCAGGCTGCTCATGAATCTCTTTTATCATAAAGTGCTCATAGCCGCCCTTTTCAGCTGCTTCTACGTCCCATTTCACTTCAAAGAGAGATTTGCCTATCTTCCTTCCAAAAACATCTATAAATTCTACAGTGTCTTTTTTGATTATGGCAATTTCGTGGTCATCGAGGAAATATACATTTCTTGTGTATTTTAAAATTGCAGGTATATCTGAAGCAATGAAATTTTCACCATTTCCTATACCTACTATAAGAGGAGCTTCTTTTCTTGCTGCTACTATCATATCCGGATTGTCCTTGCACAAAACGCCTAAAGCATAAGACCCCTCAATCCTATCCAGCACTTTTCTAAGCGCTTCAACTATATCGCCATTGTAGTAATATTCGAGTAAGTTTGCAACCACTTCCGTATCTGTTTCTGATATAAAATTATAGCCCTCTTCTATCAGCCATTTCTTCAGAGGAAGATAGTTTTCAATTATCCCGTTGTGAACAACTGCAATTAACCCTGACTGAGATAGGTGGGGGTGAGAATTGGTATCAGAAGGTTCTCCGTGGGTTGCCCATCTGGTATGCCCTATACCTATTGTACCTTCCATATGGTCTTTTTCAACCAGTTCTCTTAAGACATTGAGCCTTCCTTTAGCTTTCTTTATATTTATATTGCCATTGTGTAAAATGGCAATTCCTGCCGAATCATATCCCCTATACTCTAATCTTGTCAAACCTTCCAGCAGTATAGGTGTAGCTTGTTTATCTCCTATATATCCTACAATCCCACACATATTGCGTCTCCTCTCACTGTGAGTTTATAAAATTTTCCTGCCCGGACTGCTCTATGCCACAGTCGCCTGTGGTTTTACCAGTCCTCTAACGGTCGCAGGAAGACCGCAGGGCACCCGCCGATGTCTCGATAAACCCTGTCCTCGTCAACTTAAAGCCCTAAGGCTTTAAGTCCAGGCGCTTCTAAATTAAATCTTACATTAAATCTCGCCTCTACATCTTCCCTATAGGCATCCCTCCTTTCAAAAAAATCAATTCAATTTTCTTTCTATCAAATCAGCCAGCTCTTTTGCCATCTGGCTGATTTTAGCGTAATCTTCCCCCTCTACCATAACTCTTATGAGAGGTTCTGTGCCAGATGGTCTTATGAGGACTCTCCCTTTTCCTTCCATTTCTTTTTCTAGCTTTTCAATTTCTCTCTTTATATCTTCATCTTCTAGATATTTTTCTTTAAGCTCATTTTTCACTTTGGCATTTACAAGTACCTGAGGATAGGTAGTCATGCAAGAAGCAAGTTCAGACAGTTTTTTACCTGTATGTTTCATTATTGAACAAAGTTTTAAAGCTGTTATCTCTCCATCTCCTGTAGTATTGTCATCTATAAAAATTATATGTCCTGACTGTTCTCCTCCAATAGAATATCCACCTTTTATCATCTCCTCTAACACATATCTATCTCCTACCTTTGTCCTTATAAGCTTAATTCCATGCTCCTTTAAAGCAATTTCAAATCCTATGTTACTCATGACTGTCGCTACCACAGTATTGTGTTTTAATTTCCCTTTACTTTTCATGTCAATAGCACATATAGCCATTATATGGTCTCCGTCTACTATATTCCCTTTTTCGTCAACTGCAATTAATCTGTCTGCATCTCCATCAAAAGCAAGCCCCAGGTCCGCTTTATGTTCTACTACAAGCTGTTGTAATTTTTCAGGGTGTGTGGATCCACAGCCCACATTGATTTTTTCTCCTAAAGGCTCTGCCGCATAAGTAATTACCTCTGCTCCTAATTCTCTAAACAAAACAGGAGCTACTGTGCTGCTTGCCCCATAAGCACAGTCAATCACTATTTTAAGTCCTTTTAAGTCTGTATCAATAGTAGATTTTAGAAATTCTATATAATCCCTATGGGAAGTGGTGCTTTCTTTTCTTCTCCCTATCCCAATGCCAGTAGGAGCGGGAAGTTCTTTTTTCTCATTTATAATTTCCTCTATCCTGTCTTCCAGCTCATCAGGCAATTTGTAGCCAAACTTATCAAAGAATTTTATTCCATTGTACTCAATCGGATTGTGAGAAGCTGAAATCATAACTCCAGCATCTGCCTTATATAGCCTAGTCAAATAAGCTACTGCCGGCGTAGGAATTATTCCTACACTTACCACTTCTGCTCCAAGAGATGTAAGCCCAGCAATAAGAGCACATTCCAGCATATCGCTTGAAATCCTGCTGTCCTTTCCCACTACAACCTTTGGCCTGTGACTCCCCTCTGTAAGGACATAAGCTCCTGCCCGTCCCAACTCAAAAGCCAGCTGTGGAGTTAATTCCTTGTTCGCTATTCCCCTCACACCGTCAGTTCCAAAAAGTCTTCCCATTCTCTATCCCCTTTCTGTAAAACGTACGATAATATTTTATCACAGTTGTCTTTACTGTGCAAAAAAACCTTTTTATCCTGTTAGCATTTCCTTCATTCTGGCTTCTATTTTTTCTTTTAATTCTGCAATTTCTGCTTTTATATCTTTATTCAAATCGGGGAAAATAGGTTCTCCTACTTTAACTTTTATTTTCCCTCTCAATTTAGGTACATACTTCCCTAAAGGCAAAACTTCTTTTGTGCCCTGAACAACTACAGGCACAAGGGGTTTACCCGATTTATAAGCAAGGTACATGGCACCTTCATAAATTTTTTCTATAACTCCTTTAGGAGATATGCCTCCTTCTGGAAATATGCCAATTGAATACCCTTCCTTTAATCTCTCCAACGCCTTTTTTATGGCTTTTAAGTCAGCTGACTCCTTTTTAATAGGTATCGCTTTATCTATCAAAAGGAAAGGTTTCAAAAGATAAATATTAAAAAGTTCCGAGCTTGCTAAAAATATAATTGGCGTTTTGATGGCACATACTACTGCTACAGGGTCAAGCAAACTTTGATGGTTTGAAACAAAAATGTAAGAGCCCTTTGAGAGGTTACCATCTCTTTCTACTTTAAAGGAGTAAAATATCTTGAGAAGTGCAATTCCAATCCGCCGCAAGACTCTGTAGAGTAAAAACATTCCCTTCTCTCCCTCTGGATTTTTCAATTACTATTATACATTTCCCGTGAAATAATAAAAAGGGGCTTTGCCCCCCTAGTTTATTTCAAGCCCCTTTCTAAAAGCCTGTATGTTAAGGTCTATATATTTTTTAGGTACATTGTTTTTTATCACTTCTTCCCAGTCAATGTCCATAAGCCCTAAATGCTTCACTAGAACCCCTAAAAGAACTATATTTTGAGCTCTTACATTTCCCAAGCCTTCAGCTATTTTATCAGCCTCCACTGCAATTGTGTGGGCATTGTTTTTTAGTATTTCCAACAAATTCTTTGGATATTCTTCTTTCCCTATTAATACGGAAAGAGGAGGGATCTCAACTGTATTTACAATCACCATCCCATCTTTTTTGAGGTAATTGAGCCATCTTACAGCTTCCATTTTTTCAAAGGCTACTATTACATCAGCAGCTCCCATCTCAATCACTGGCGAATAGACTTTTTCCCCAAACCTTATCTGTGTGCTGACACTTCCTCCCCTCTGAGACATTCCATGCACTTCTGACATTTTGACATCATAACCACTTTTGAGTAATCCTTCTGACAGTACATTGCTCGCAAGAATTGTGCCCTGACCTCCTACCCCTACCATCAATACGCTTTTTACCTCTGCCATTTTATTTCACCTCGCCCCTATGTGAAACACATTCTATCGCATCAAAAGGACATACCTGCTGGCAAACAGTGCAGCCTGTGCACTGGTCAGGGTCTATGTTGAAAATGCCATCTTTTTTACTTATAGCTGGGCATCCTATTCTAAGACACATGCTACATTTTTTGCATTTTTCTTGGTCTATCCTGCATTCTCCTTCGGGCTTAGGAGGAATCAAGGCACATGGACCTTTAGCTATTATAACCATCGTATCATCTGTATTCATAGCTTCATCTACGGCATCTTCTATTTCCTTTAATTTAAACGGATTTACTACTCTTACCCTCTTTACTCCTATAGCTTCGCTCAACTTAGCTATATCTATTTCAGGCGCATCTTCTCCCATCAATGTCTTTCCTGTACCGGGGTTATGCTGGTGTCCTGTCATAGCAGTTATGCGGTTATCAAGTATTATAGGAACGGCATTGCCTTTGTTGTAAACAATATCAATAAGCCCTGTGATACCAGAGTGGAAGAAGGTGGAGTCACCAATTACGCTGAAAATTTTTTGTTTTTTACCCGCGTGTTCCATTGCCTTTTGAAAACCATGGGACCCAGAAATGCTTGCCCCCATACATATACAAGTGTCTATCGCTTCCAGTGGTGGTGCAGCTCCAAGCGTATAGCATCCTATATCCCCCAAAACAGGAACCCTCTTTTTCCTCAAAACGTAGAATACCCCCCTGTGAGGGCATCCCGCACAAAGCATAGGAGGTCTGCCTGGCACTTTAACCTCCACCGATACATGAGAAAGTTCTTCTTTTTTTATCGCCTTCCTTATAATAGCAGGATTTAATTCGCCTATTCTTGGGATCACTTCTTTACCTATCACTTCGATGCCCAAAGCCTTGACATGTTCTTCTATATAAGGTTCCAGTTCTTCTACTACGTACAATTTTTTTACACTTTCAGCAAACTTTCTTATAAGTTTTGACGGAAGAGGATAAGTCATTCCCAGTTTTAAAACAGACACTTCATCCCCAAAGACTTCTTTTACGTAAAGATAGCTTATGCCACTTGTTATTATGCCTATATCCCTTCCGCCCCATTCAATTCTGTTTATTTCAATTCTTTCAGACAGTTCTTCTAATACTTTTAATCTCTCTTCCACCACTACATGCCTTTTTTGAGCATTTGCAGGAACCATGACATACTTCGGAATGTCTTTTTTATAAGGCTTCATTTCAACAGGCTTTCTTTCCCCTAATTCTACAACTCCTTTACCGTGAGCAACCCTAGTGGTGAGCCTTAAAAGCACAGGTGTGTCATACTTTTCGCTTATATCAAGAGCAATCCCGACAAAGTCTTTACATTCTTGACTGTCTGAAGGTTCCAACATGGGAATTTTAGCAAATTTAGCGTAATATCTGTTGTCCTGCTCATTCTGAGAAGAGTGCATTCCAGGGTCATCAGCAGTTACGATCACACAGCCACCGTTTACTCCTGTATAAGAAAAAGTAAAAAGCGGATCTGCTGCCACATTAAGCCCCACATGTTTCATGGCAGCAAGGCTTCTAGCACCAGCTATAGAAGCTCCAATAGCCGCTTCTACTGCTACTTTTTCATTTGGAGCCCATTCCGCATATATTTCCTTGTATTGGGCTATACTTTCTAATATTTCTGTACTTGGAGTGCCTGGATACGCAGCAGCAAAGGTCACACCATACTCGTACGCCCCCCTTGCCACTGCTTCATCGCCTAACATTATCTTTTTCATTTATTTCCCCCCAAGATCAAATTTTTAAATAGAAATTGCACAAGCCAATGCTATAGAATTTAATTTGTCTTCATGGGAATCGGCTCTGGATACAAGAACAATAGGCGCTTTAGCTCCTACTACAATTCCAGCACTTCTGGCCTTTGCAAAATAAGTGAAACTTTTCCCTAAAGCGTTCCCAACTTCTATAAAAGGTACAAGTAAAATATCGGCATCTCCTGCAACTTCACTTTTTACCCCCTTGTGTTCCGCTGCTTCTTTGCTTACAGCAAGGTCAAAAGCTAAAGGCCCGTCTACTATTCCTTCTATCTCTCCCTTTTGATTTAGCTCTTTTAACTTTGCAGCCTCAACAGTTGAAAGCATCTTAGGATTTACTACTTCTACAGCAGAAAGGCAGGCAGTTTTAGGATTTTCTACTCCCAAACTCTTTGCCACTTTTATGGCGTTTTTTAATATTTCAACCTTCTCCTCCAGAGTTGGACTTATGTTCATCCCTCCGTCTGTTAAAAGAAGCAGTTTGTGATAAGCAGGAATTTCATATACCATAACATGGCTTAAAAGTCCCTCTCCTCTTATGCCCGTCTCACTGTCAAGCACAGCTTTCAAAAGAGTAGCAGTAGGTACAAGCCCTTTCATGACAAAAGAAGCTCTGCCTTCTCTTACTTCCAAAACTGCTTTTTTGCACTTTTCTATCTCATCCTTTTCATCTATTATTTCATAACCCTCAAGGGATATGTTAGCTTCCTCTGAAATTTTAATAATTTTTTCTTTATCTCCTACTAAAACAGGAATACCTATTCCTTCTTTTTTAGCGGCATCACAGGCTAAAAGCACTTCCACATCCTCTGCTCCAGCAACGCTAAACTTTTTATTTGCCCCTCTTGCTTTTTCAAAAATTTCACTTAACTTCTTCAAATTCCCACCCCTTTGCTGAAATAAGCCTTTAGGCAGGGGATAACCCCCTGCCTAAAAAATCTTTATTTTGCAGAAACCATATTTCTTATCAACTCTGCTCCTTTTTCTAAAGCCTTTTCATTTATAGCCATCATGTGCTCCTTGCCCTTCCCAAAGACTTCCGGCAAAGCTTTAAGCACTGTTTCCATTTTTACAACCTTTGTAGCTTCAACAAATGCTCCTAACATTACCATATTAGCCACCCTCAGGTTACCAAGTTCACTTGCAATTTCATTAGCAGGAACCTCATAAATTTCTATATCTTTCCTTTGTGGCTTTTTATCGATAAGTGAGGTGTTTATAAAAAGTTTTCCTCCTGGTATGACATAAGGTTCATATTTATCCAAAGAGGGTTTGTTCATAGCTACTACCGAAGTAGCTTCTATCACTACAGGAGAGCCAACTTCTTCGTCTGAAACAGTAACATTGCAGTTAGCGGTACCACCTCTCATTTCAGGTCCGTAGGAAGGGGTCCATGATACATTTTTCCCTTCCAGCATTCCTGCATAAGTTATTATAAGCCCCATTGTGAGGACTCCCTGTCCTCCAAAACCAGCAAAAATTATCCTTTCTTCCATTTTTTACTTAACCTCCTCTAAGGTGTTTTTATAAACACCCAACGGATAATAAGGTTCCATATGGTCCTTTACCCACTTTAAAGCCTCCACAGGAGTCATCCCCCAGTTAGTAGGACAGGTGGAAAGTACTTCCACGAGTGAAAATCCTTTGTTTTGAATCTGCGCCAAAAAAGCGTTTTTTATGGCTTTCTTCGCCTGTATTATGTGCTTTACATCATACACAGCAACCCTTTCTATATAGGCTGCGCCATCTAATGTTGAGAGCATTTCACTTACTCTTATGGGATAGCCATTGACTTCTGGCTTTCTACCATAAGGAGTTGTGGTAGTTTTCTGCCCTACCAATGTGGTAGGAGCCATCTGCCCACCTGTCATTCCATAATTAGCATTGTTTACAAAGATAACTGTTATTTTCTCACCTCGTGCTGCAGCGTGAACTATCTCTGCTGTACCAATTGCCGCCAAGTCTCCATCTCCTTGATAAGTAAATACTACTTTGTCCGGATGAACTCTCTTTATTCCCGTAGCAACAGCCGGAGCTCGGCCATGTGCCGCCTGCTGCATATCACAATTAAAGAAATCATATGCAAACACAGAACAGCCTACAGACGCAACACCTATAGCTTTATCCAATACATCTAATTCCTCCATGACTTCAGCTACCAAACGATGAATTATCCCGTGAGTACAGCCCGGACAATAAGAGAAAGGAACATCTGTTAACCCTTTAGTCTTTTCAAATACTACAGCCATTACTTGCCACCTCCTGCAATTTGTCTAATCTTTTCCAACATAATAGAAGGTTCTGGTATCATTCCTCCAGGCCTGCCATAAAACAGCACAGGTTTCTTGCAATCAGTAGCCAGCTGAACGTCTTCTACCATCTGCCCCATACTCATCTCAACTACAAGATATCCTTTTACTTGATCCACAGTTTTTTTGAAAGGTTCTTTGGGGAAAGGCCAGAGCGAAATCGGTCTTATAAGTCCTACTTTATAGCCCTCACGCCTTGCTATGTTCATAACGTTTTTGGCTATCCTCGCCATTGTTCCGTACGCAACCAAAATTACTTCTGCGTCTTCACAGTTGATTGTCTCATACCTTACTTCTTTTTCTTCCGCTCTCTTGTATTTTTCAAAAAGTACATAATTGTGTTTCTCAAGAACAGGAGGATCTATATAGAGAGAATTAATAACATTCCTGTGCTCTCTATTACCTCTTCCTGTAGTCGCCCATGTCTTCTCAGGAAGCTCTCTTTTCTTCCTTTTAGCATTATCAAAGTCCACCGGTTCCATCATCTGACCAAGCATTCCATCTCCCAAAATTACAACAGGATTCCTATATTCGTCTGCTATATCAAAGGCCTCCTGAACGAGATCCGCCATCTCTTGTATGGTTGAAGGAGCCAAAACTATCAATCTGTAGTCTCCGTGAGCTCCACCTTTCACCGACTGACGATAATCTCCCTGCGCACCTTGAATGTTACCTAAACCTGGACCACCTCTCATTATATTAACTATTACAGCAGGAACTTGAGCACCTGCCAGATAAGATATTCCTTCTTGCATAAGACTAAGTCCTGGTCCACTTGTGGAAGTCATAACACGGGCTCCTGCCCCACCTGCACCATACACCATATTTATGGCAGACACTTCACTTTCTGCCTGTAAAAATACTCCGCCTACCTCAGGCATTCTTTTAGACATGTACTCTGTTACTTCGTTTTGCGGTGTTATAGGATACCCAAAGTAGTACCTACACCCCGCCTGAATCGCAGCTTCTGCCATGGCCTCATTGCCCTTCATTAAAACCTTTGCCATCTTCTCTCCCCTCCATTTCACTTTATAACTGTTATTACCACATCAGGACACATCATAGCGCAAAAACCGCAAGCTATACATTTATCCATATTTTCAGGTTTTATCGTTGCCGGATGATACCCTTTTGTGTTTATCTTGCCAAGGTCCATCTCAATTATTTTTTTAGGACAGGCATTTACACACAATTCACAACCTTTACATAAATCTTCGTTGAAAATAACCTTTGCCACATGAATTCCTCCTCTCACATTTTATCCCATGGAGTTTTCATATAAAGGTCCAACGGAAAGACAGGATAATCAAGCTGTGGAAGAAGAGCTGCTATATCTTTTTTTACTGTTACCATTTTTATCGGAATCCCTGTTTTCCTTGAAACCTCTTCTACAACCTCCAATCCTTTTAACACATCCTCGACGGTGGTCTCATAGGTCATATGAGTGTTGTTTACTAAATGGGTGACTTTTATCTTTGAAGCTCCCTCTATAGCTCTTAAATACTTGATAACAGAATCTGCATCTTTTGTAAAAGGCCTGTTAGCATTCACTATTAGCAGCACTTCGGGGTCCTGCTCGCATATTATATGCCTGTATTGCCCCAGAGGCGTTGCACCTACATCATCTCCTCCTACGTCAAATACGGCATGCTTTTCCGTGCTGTACAAAGCGCCATATACAGTTCGAGAAATAATGGGAACATCCGCATTTGCATACTTTTCTTCAATACCTACTACCTTAATCCCCCATTTTTCAAAAAGTTCCTTTCTAACTTCTCTTGACCTAAAATAAGGATTTACTATGTCAAGGTCTACAATCTCTACTTCTTTCCCCGCCTGTTTTATATAAACAGCATAATTTATAGAAATTTCTGTCTTACCACTCCCATAGTGCCCAACTACAATAGTAAGCCTTTTGAAATCCATTTAACCTCATCCTTTAACCATATGTTTTAGGAGCCTCTTCTCCTGTCAACACCCTGTATGCACCTTCTGCCAAAGCCAGCATTTCGTCCTCTCCAGGGTATACATACACAGGCGCTATAAACTTTACCCTTTCCGCTATCCTTTCAACGAAATCTTCATTATGAGCAATCCCACCTGTAATTCCTATCGCGTCCACTTTTCCTTTTAGCACAACTGCCATAGCTCCTATTTCTTTTGCTGTTTGATATGCCATGGCATCTAAAACAAGTTCTGCGTTTTTGTTCCCATCTTCAATCATTTTATATACTTCTCTTACGTCATTCGTCCCAAGATGTGCCACTATTCCGCCCTTACCCACGAGTTTTTTCTTCATTTCCTCAAAAGTATACTTCCCGCTGTAGCAAAGTTTCACCAAGTCCAAAACGGGTAACCCCCCCGCCCTTTCGGGGGAAAAAGGGCCTTCTCCATTTAGAGCATCATTTACATCTATTACCCTTCCCTTTCTGTGTGCACCTACCGAAATGCCCCCACCTAAGTGTGCTATTATGAGGTTTACTTCATCGTATCTTTTCCCCAAATCAGATGCCAGGCGCCTAGCAATTGCCTTTTGGTTTAAGGCGTGGAAGATGCTCTGCTTCTGGATCTCTGGCAATCCAGTAACTCTTGCTACATCTTCAAGTTCATCTACTACTACGGGATCTACTATATAGGCGGGAATGCCATAGTCTTTCGCCAGAGTGTAAGCTATGATGGCGCCCAAGTTAGAGGCGTGTTCCCCTCTTTCAGCCTTTTTTAAATCTTCCAGCATTTTTTCATTCACAATGTAGGTCCCACTCTCTATAGGCTTTAAAAGTCCTCCTCTTCCTACAATTGCATCAATTTGAGATAGAGAGATCTCTTTTTCTTTCAGCATATCAAGGATAGCTTGTGTCCTGAATTCAAACTGGTCAATTATTCTCTTGTATTTGCTCAATTCCTCTGTCGAATGCCTCAAAGTCTCTGTAAAGACAGGTTCTTTGTCCCTAAAAACTGCCACTTTCGTAGAAGTAGAACCAGGGTTTATTACTAAAATTAAAGCCAAACCCATCCCTCCGCCTCTAATACTATTATAGTATACATGACTTCTTTATCCAAATCTGAGGAAAGGCAAGGAATTCTTGCCTTTCCTCAGATTAACATTATCTTATGATGTAGTTATCTTTCACAGCAGCTATAGTCTTTATTCTCTCTTCTGCTACTCTGTCAGCTGCCACATAGGTAGGAACATTTTCTGCCTTAGCTTTTTCAATGACTTTTTTCACCGTCTCATATATCATAGAGACTTTTCTCATAGCCCTTTCTTTGTTGTATCCTGAAGGATTGAGCTCGTCAGCCACATTTATGACTCCACCAGCATTTATTATATAATCCGGAACATAAAGGATCCCCTTCTGCTGCAAAATATCTCCATGTCTTTCTTCTTTTAACTGGTTATTAGCAGAACCTGCAACAATTTTGCATTTAAGCTGAGGTATTGTTTCGTCATTTATTATGGCGCCTAATGCACAGGGAGCGAATATATCGCATTCTACTCCATATATTTCATCCGGCTTTACGTATTCTGCACCAAATTCTTCTACAGCTCTTTTTGCATTTTCTTCAAATATATCAGTCACAATGAGCTTGGCACCCGCTTCATAGAGGTATTTAGCAAGGTGATATCCCACATTTCCTATGCCTTGAATTGCAACCACTCTACCTCTTAAATCTGAAGTCCCAAAAATCTCTTCGGCAGCTGCTTGCATACCTCTATAAACTCCATAGGCTGTAAAAGGTGATGGATCTCCGCTAGTCTCAGGAAGACCTGCTACATATTTTGTTTCATACCTTATATACTCCATGTCTTTCACGTTTGTACCTACGTCTTCTGCAGTTATATATCTTCCCTTTAAAGACTCTACATACCTTCCGAAGCTTCTAAACAAGGCCTCTGATTTATCAGTTCTTGGATTACCAATTATTACAGCTTTGCCTCCACCTAAATTGAGTCCTGCAGCAGCGTTTTTGTAAGTCATTCCTCGTGCAAGCCTTAATGCATCTTCAATAGCAGCTTCTTCTGAATCATAAGTCCACATTCTACAGCCACCCAAAGCAGGTCCCAAAGTAGTATCGTGGATAGCAATAATTGCTTTGAGTCCTGATGTTTTGTCATAGCAGAGCACCACATTCTCATAATCATATTTCTCCATTATTTTGAAAATCTCCATAAAATCTCCTCCCTATTTTTTATTTTAAAATATAATTTGTCTTTATTGCAGCAATAGCCTTAATTCTTTCCTCTGCTACTCTGTCAGCAGCTTTATAAGTAGGTATATTTTCTTCTTTTGCCTTTTTGATGACACTTTTTATGGTATCGTATATCATAGAAGCCTTTCTCATAGCTCTTTCCCTGTTATAACCTGAGGGTTCTAGCTCATCGGCTACGTTTATGACTCCGCCCGCGTTTATTATATAATCAGGAACATATAAAATTCCCTTTTCTTGCAGTATATCTCCATGCTTTTCTTCTTTTAACTGGTTGTTAGCAGAACCTGCCACGATCTTGCACTTGAGCTGAGGGATTGTCTCATCGTTTATTATCCCACCCAAAGCACAAGGAGCAAAAATATCACAATCAACCCCATATATTTCCTCTGGCTTTACATATTCTGCACCAAACTCTTCTACGACCTTCTTTACATTTTCCTCAAATATGTCCGTAACGACGAGTTTGGCACCTGCCTCATAAAGATACCTGGCAAGGGTATAGCCAACTTTTCCTACGCCTTGTATAGCCACTTTTCTACCTTTTAAATCAGCCGTCCCAAATACTTCTTCTGCAGCTGCCTGCATACCTCTGTAAACCCCATAAGCAGTTACAGGAGAGGGATCCCCACTTGTTTCAGCAAGGCCAACCACGTGTTTTGTCTCATACCTCATGTATTCTACATCTTGTACAGTAATCCCAACATCTTCTCCTGTGATGAAACGTCCTTTCAAAGCCTCTATATACCTACCAAAGCTTCTAAAAAGCGCCTCTGTCTTGTCTTTTCTTGGATCCCCTATTATCACCGCTTTACCTCCGCCATAATTAAGACCTGCAGCAGCATTTTTATACGTCATTCCTCTTGCAAGCCTTAAAGCATCCTCCAATGCCTCTTCCTCTGTATTGTACATCCACATTCTTGTACCGCCAAGAGCAGGCCCTAATGTGGTGTCATGGATTACAATTATAGCCTTAAGGCTAGAAGTTTTGTCATAGCAAAAAATCACGTTTTCATAATCCTTAATTTGCATTTTTTCAAAAATTTTCATTGAAAACCCCCCAGAAAAATTTTTACACATTAGAAGCAAGAGAAGCCAGCATTATAGAGTTAAACTTTGCATCGCTGGAATCCGCTCTTGAAGTCAGCACAATAGGTTTCTTTGCCCCCATTATTATACCTGCTATTTCCCTCTGAGCTATATAAGTAATGGCTTTATAAAGTATATTCCCTGCTTCTATGTCAGGAACAACAAGTATATCAGCGTTACCCGCAACAGGACTCACTATGCCTTTATGACGGGCAGCCTCAATAGATAATGCATTGTCTAAAGCCAAAGGTCCATCTATTATAGCTCCTTTTATCTGCCCTCTTTCGCTCATCTTTGAAAGTATAGCTGCATCAAGTGTAGCCTGCATATCTGGATTAACAGTTTCTACAGCTCCTAATATAGCAACTCTTGGAGCATCAATTCCAATCTGCTTCGCAACGTCTATAGCATTTAAAATTATATCTATCTTAACTTTTAAATCTGGTGCAATGTTCATTGCAGCATCCGTAAGTAATATAAGTCTTTCATAGGGTGATTCAAAAACTGCCACATGGCTTAAAGTTCTTCCTGTTCTCAACCCTATCTCTTTATCCAACACTACCTTTAATATTTCTGCAGTCTGTACAAGTCCTTTCATCAATATATCAGCTTTGCCTTCGTTAACAAGTCTCACGGCTTCGCGGCAAGCATCCAAGTTGCTCTTCGCCTCAACTATTTCATGGTCTTTCAAAGACATTCCTATAGAGGAAGCAATTCTCTCGATCTTTTCTTTATCTCCAACTAAAATAGCCCTCACTATCCCCTTTTCATGAGCCTCTTTAATCGCTTCCAAAACATCTTCATCAGCTGCTTGGGCTACAGCTATAACTTTAGGCGGCAAATTTTTTACATGCTCGTAAAGTTCAGCAAACGTCCTCATAGCAACACCTCATCAGCCATAAATTTTTGGAACCTCCTGTCCTCTCAACACCCTCAAAGCTCCATCCCTCAAAGCTTCCATTTCATCTCCACCAGGATATAAAGTAATCGGAGCAATAAAACCTACCATATCAATTATTATCTCTATCAATGGTTTAGAATAAGCAAGCCCTCCTGTGAGAATAATAGTCCTTACATCCCCCTTTAGCACTGCAGCCATTCTGCCTATCTCCTTGGCGATTTGATAGGCCATAGCCTCAAAAACTAATTTAGCCTTTTTATCTCCAGCTTCTATTCTCTTTACTACTTCTCTGGCATCATTCGTGCCAAGATGTGCCACAAGCCCCCCCATCCCTACAATTTTCTTTTTCATCTCATCAAAAGTGTATTTCCCCGAATAACACATCTCTACAACCCTCATGGAGGGAAGGCTCCCAGTCCTCTCAGGTGAAAAAGGCCCCATTTGGTTAGCATTATTAACATCTACAATCCTGCCTCTTTTTATAGCTGCTACAGAAATTCCTCCTCCCATGTGAGCTACAATCATACTAAGCTCTTCTTCTTTTAGATTGTTTTCCCTAGCATATCTGTGTATACAGGCTTTGATGTTTAAAGCATGCGACTGACTTTTCCGTGGAAGTTCAGGAAGACCAGAGATTCTTGCCACATCCTCCATTTCGTCCACTGCTACAGGGTCAAGAGTATAAACAGGTATCCCATATGGATCTGCCAAAGTCCTACCTATTATCCCGCCGAGATTTGAAGGATGTTCTCCGCCAACTCCTTTTTTTAAATCTTCCAGCATAATATCGTTTACAAGATAGGTACCACTTTCAACTGGTTTTATCAGACCACCCCTCACCACAATAGCGGATAAATCTGAAACCTTAATCCCATTCTCATCCATCCATCTATTTATTGCCTCCAACCGCAAATCTAACTGCTCAATCACATTTTTATAAGTTTTTAAAGTTTCTACGTCGTGGGTTACGTCAGAACGTAATATTTCTTTCTCATCTTCATAAAGAGCCACTTTAGTGGAAGTAGAACCTGGGTTGATCACCAACACCTTGAACAACAGGCTCACCCGCCCTTTCGCCAAACTTTTTTGCGTCTCTTAAAAAATTTTTACCCTTACAATATTTTAATTCTACATGTTTGTCAAAAATCCTTCTTTTTGATTAAAAATTTTTTATAACAACTTTATATTTTGTGGAATTGATAGATTTTTGGAAAAATTGATAGGCGGGAAATTCCCCGCCTACTGAATTACAACATTAACCTTTTCTGGACGAATCTTAAGTATATTTACATTAAGGCCTGTATTTACGTTAACTGTAAGAGTATAATTGCCTGCCGATAGGTTAGAAACATCTACGTACGCCGTGAAGTCAGTAGCAGTAGCACCCGTCACTACGTTTTCGGGTCCTGATATCGTAATTACTATCTCTGGATTTTGAACTGTAACGTTCTTGTTTTCTGCCCCTCTTACTTCTATGTTTGTTATGGTCACATCTTTTGTGACTATTTTCTGTATATCTATATAAACTTTAGCATTTATATCGCTTTTTACAAGTTTCACTCCATCAGGTAGATCAAAAGGCACTGTCTCAGTAACAGGTGCATTTCGTCCTGTTATATCAATCTGTTTGGTGTTTATAGACTTTATCGTATTTAAAACATTCTCATCCCCGGTTACATAAACATATTCCGGAAGCACGTTTATAGAAGCCACCATATATCCATCTTGAGGTTTACCAAATATTTTAGGTGTCACAGGAACTCTAATAGACTTGCTGACAGGAATATAAACTTCAACAAGGCTTGGCGTGACAGTTACTCCTTTTACTTCTTTTCCTTCTCTGTCTACAGGTATGGCTGGAACAGAGATTTTTATATCTTCTTTTTTGTAAGACACATTCACTTGAGCGATCACACTCTTCACAAGATTTACCTTGCTTTCGGGGCCCACCACCATCACTTCACCAGGAGTAGCAACCGCTGGTTGCATGGCGTACCCATCCATGACATTTCCCACTACTTTTACCATAACAGGCATTTGAATTTTAGCAATCGTATCCACATCCACTTTTATCTCGGGAGGAATAATAGAAACCAAAGAGACATTTTTGGGAAGTCCTTCTATTCTTACGGGAATCACATTTATACCTTTAGAAACAACACGGCTTAAATCTGCATAAGCACTTATATTTTGTGCAGCTATATTAAGTACATCACTTCTTCTTCCCCTCACCTTTACATTTACGGTATATCCTTTTTCCTCTAAAAGAGTCAAACCTTTCTTTTCTAAAGTATCCACATTTATAAGCTTTACAGGCACATTGCTGATTTCATATGGAATTTCTGGATTTTCCTCTCCCATCACATAAAGCCACAATAAAAAAGCCAAAATAAGCGACAGGAGTTTTATGGTAAAATTCTTAGTCAGCATGTTTGTTCCCCCATTTTCTCCATACCGGTTTCTTGTTGTCTTTTACATCTAAGATGCTAGACAAGACTTCTTTTAAAGTCTTAGGGTCAAGATGACGAGAAAGCCTACCATTTTGGGCAAGAGAAATAGCACCGGTTTCCTCAGAAACAACTACAGCAATAGCATCAGAAATCTCCGTTACTCCCAAAGCAGCCCTATGCCTTGTACCAAGTTCACTGCTTAAATTCTGATTGTCTGTAAGTGGAAGAAAACATCCTGCCGCCATTATTCGATCTCCTCTTATGATGACAGCTCCATCGTGCAAAGGAGTATTCGGAATAAAAGTATTTATCAGAAGCTCACTGGAAATTTTAGAATCCATAGCTATACCTGTCTCAATTATCTCATTTAACCCCGTCTCCCTTTCAATTACAATAAGAGCCCCTATCTTAGAACGTGAAAGATACTGAACAGCGTCACATATCTCTCCTATTACTTCTGACATGTCCTTCTCATCTTCATTGAAAAAGAAAAAATTTTTCCCTAAAAAGCCGCTTCTCCCTAAAGATTCCAATCCTCTTCTAAGCTCCGGTTGAAAAACAATCAAAAGTGCAATCACTCCAACAGTCATAGCATTCCTCAGAATATAATTAACCGTTCGAAGTTGCAACCATTCGCTCAGCTTAGTAATTATAATCAATACGGCAAGCCCTTTTAAAAGCTGTTCCGCCCTCGTCTTGTGTATCACAAGTATGAGTCTGTAAAGAACATAGGCTATTATCAATATATCCACTATATCATTAATCCGCATTGTTTTTATTATGTCTATAAGTCCAGTGAACAAAAAATTCACCTCTCAAAGCTTTTGTAATAAGTTACTCATATTAATTATACAACAATTTCGGATAAAAAATAATTTAGTTGGGAAAATTATTTTAAAGGAAAAAGAGGAGGGTCACGATGAAGACAAATGAAAAAGAAAAAGACCAGCTTATTGTAAACTCGGTCATACAAAAGCTTTCTCGTTATGATTTAAATTTACCAGATTTAGTTATTACAGCAGATAATGGTATAATAATGCTTAAAGGTTACGTTAAAAATTCAGAACAGAAAAAACTTTTAAGCCAAATCGCAGAAAGTGTAGAAGGAGTAAAGGAAATAATAAATGAAGTAAAAATCAGGTAGAAGTCAAAAACTACTCCACGACTTCTACCCTTATGTTGTTCTTCATTGCTTCTTTTTTTAAAGGATTTACAACATCCCCATGTAATATCACATCCAGAGCGGACCTCAAAGATTTCCCAACTATTATTTCCGTTATGCTATTCTCCCTTGCAAATTCGGCAAGAGTCTTTGAAATCTTCTTGCCGACTAAGATAGATACTCTCCCTCCTAACTTTTGTGCCATATCGAAAATTTCAAGTAAAACCTGATTTTCTTTTAAGTCCTGTGATATATCGCTATTTTTGTTAACGTATACAACGCAAAACTCACCATTGGTTTCTTTTGCCCTTTGGGCTCCCCTCTCAACAAGCCTGCGTGAACTTTTCTGAGGTGTTATGCACACCATGATCCTATTCTTCACGCTAGGCTCGTAACTAAGTACCATTTTTCAAAAACCCCTTTCAGGCATATATTCGCCCTTCTATAATTATTATATGCGAAGAATTCTTTTTATGTCAAACTTCCCTCTTTTATTTAAACTGTCAAAAAACTCCTTCATTCTTTTTATTTCTCCCGCGCTTGGCTCTTTAGAACCGTAGACAATCCTATTATATATATCGGTAATTTCTTCAAAATCTTCATATCCTGCTTCTGCTACACGTTTCCCATATTCTACAGTTGTTTCAAAATCCCCCATTTTAAGACCTTCCTTAGAAAGTTCTTTAACCATCTTGTCATAATAATATATAATAATGTTTTTTTCATGTTTATAGATTTCTCTCTTCTTTCTTAAGTTTATGAGAATCCAAACAAACACCCCCAATAATACAGCTAGGAATACAAAACCAACTGCAATCTTTATTAATTTCGATTTTCTATCTATACCTACCGCCTCGGAAGAGGAAGAAACGCCTTTTTCTTCTGGTAATAACACTTCCCCGGAATCTTTGGAAGTTACCTCCTTTTTATTGTCAGGCAAAATATCCTCCCCGTATAGGTCAGAAGAGCTGGAAGACAAAAATATGGGAAATTCAATAGAAGGATAATAAGGAGTTGGCTCAAAAGTAATCCATCCATAATCGTCAAAGTAAACTTCTACCCACGAATGGGCTTCAGCTGTTGTAACCACATATTCCCCCATTTTGTCCGTAAAATGGGGCATTTTAAATCCCACTACATATCTTGTTGGAATCCCAATCGTCCTTAACATAACAGCCATAGCAGTAGCATAGTGAGTACAGTAACCCTTTTTTAGGTCAAAAAGAAAATAATCTACAAAATCCCTACCAGCAGGAGTAGGAGGAACATGAAGTGAATAGGGTAATTGTCTCAGGTATCCCTCTACAGCCTTTACTTTATCGTACTGATTTTTCGCATCTTTTGTAATAAAGTAAGCTAGCTCTTTTACCCTCTCAGGAAGCTCTGAAGGGTAGGAAAGATATCTTTTTCTGTCTTCTTCGCTCAAACTTGTACTTCCCTTTTCTTTTAAATCTTTTAAATCTATATAGGGTTTAAGATACGTCACCACATAAGACTCTCCGGTGCCATGGGAAGTCTTTGCTTTTAAATTAAAATTGTCTTTTTCGTAATAAAAGGCATCACTTATCTTATAGGGCTGCCAAGGTGAAAATAAAATATCAGACTTTATATTCACAGGGATTATTTTTAAACTTTTCACTTGGTATTTCACTTTTTCATTAAAAGTAACTGGTAATACTTCTCCCGCCTCTTCATATTTATACTGCTGATTGTAATTTGCCCATCTGCTTTTTCCCAAAGGTGAAGTGATATATTGGTCATATACTAAGCCTCTTAAATAAGTCGCCTCATCCCCAATAACCTTCATCACAACAGAATTTGACGCTTTTATAGGTCCTCCTAAATCAGCTGCAAAGGAGAAAAAGGTCTCCTCTGCAGGCTCTCCTTCTTCCCTTCCGACACCATTCCGCCACTCCCTTGTAAAAGGAAAAGTATCGTAAAACCATTCTTCCAGCTTGTCCCATTTCAAAGGACTAAAGGCCTTTGGCATAAGTTCAGCCCCAAAAGCACTTATAGAAGAGAAAAAAATTACTATAACTAGAAAAACAGAAATAGGTCCCCTTGCTCCATTTCTTTTGAAATAATTTTTAACACCAAGGTCCGTAAAGCAAAGAAGAATATAAACCATCAAATAAACATAAGCTTTGTCAACGTAATTATACCATTGAATAACAAAAAACATCATACCCAGAAACAGAGTCAAAAACCAGTTTTTCATCAAGCCATTCACCAAAGTCATCATAAAAGCCGCAATCCCAGCGGTTATAAACAAGGTAAAAACTTTATATTTTTCTGTAAGAAGATAAAAATCCCAGGAAGAAGGGGCTTGATTCATATATATAATTATCCACCTAAAAAAACCTTCAATATAGAGAAAAACATCTATCAATATATCTCTGTAGCCAAAAAAGAGGATAAAATCCACTACAAGGATTAAAGTAAGCAAAAGCATAAGAAGAAAGGGCCTTCTAAAAAGAAAATAAAAGGTAACTGTAAAAATTACTGTTACTATTACAACGTATAACCACCAAAAGTGAAATTTAAATCCCTCTAAGGCTGAAAAAACTACCACCAAAGAAAGGGCTGCATTAATAAAATTTTCATACAGGTTTTCTCTTAACCTCCTATTCATTTTCACTCCTCCACAAGACCACTTTAACCTTTATTTTATCCATCACATCTTTGACTTTTCTATGGTCGTTTACATAATAAATTATAACCTCTACACCTCTATCCTGAAGCTCATGGAGTTTACCTAACATAACATTATCAATATGAGGAGTTATTACAATAAAAGTCGCATCTCTTGGAACAATGGCGTACAAATCTTCAAACTCTAATATACCTTTATCGTAAACAGGAAAATTATTGATGCTGGCCTCCATAAAAGCCTCAAAGTCTTTTATGTCCCTACCTCTTACCTGAACTCGTCCCGTGGAATAATCTAGCAAATTCACAGGAATCCCTGAAAGGAGAGCGTATTTAGTCAGAGAAACCATACATTCAGCACAATCTTCATCTAATTTCCCCTCTATATCCTCTAAAAAATGATTCTTATTAAGGTCCCACAATAAATAAATTTCACTCATAGCTGATATTTGGAATTCTTTTGCATAAAGCTCACCTTTTTTAGCAGAAACCTTCCAATGAATCCTTTTAATACTATCTCCCGGAACATATTTTCTAAGCTGTAGCATATTAGCATAATCCTCAAAAGCTCTATTCTTTGATTCAACCATTCCAAGTTGTTGTGCCGCCTTTAGATTTGGTCTCATATCTTTCACCTTAGGATAGACCTTTAACCTTACTTTTTGGTCATAAAACTTTACCTTAGCAAAAATCTCAAAAGGATCTTGAAACTTCAATTCAAAAGGTCCTATAAAATATATACCCCTTCTCATTAGTGTAAACTTTTTCTTAAACTTTTTATTTTTGAAACTGGGTACATAGCCCTCTATAAGTCCAAATTCGCCACTTAGAGTAGAATAATCTCTTACTTCTATGTTAAATACCGGCAAAAAACTGTTATTTATCAGATTTATTTCGTATTCTGTCTCTCCACCTACAGAAAACTTTTCTTCACGGGCTACTATATATAAATCAAGTGAATTTTTGACATAGCGCAGGTAAAGATAATTCAAAAGTATAAAAATAGAAAATTCATAAAATAATAGAAGAATTATTTTCCCCGCAGTAAAAACAGAAAAAATTAAAGTCAAAAGCAAGAAAAAAAGGATTTTCCACTTATTACGCATACCTTCTTACCACCGGCACCTTGGTAGTATCCACTATGTTCTTTATAAACATTCTCTCATCAAGTCCCTCAAATTTTTCCTCATTCTTCAGTATAATTCTGTGAGAAAGTACGGGGATCGCTAATGCTTTTACATCATCTGGAAGTACATAGTCCCTACCCTGACAATAAGCCCTTGCCTGCGCTGCCCTCATCAAGTATAAAGTAGCTCTGGGACTCGCTCCCAGCCTTATTGCCTTGCTTTTCCTCGTAGCAGCAACTAAATTAACTATATAATTTTTTACAATTTCTTCCACGTATACTTTTTTCACTTCTTCTTGCATTTTTATTACCTCTTCAATGTCCACGACAGCCTTAAGGTCCTCTAAAGGATTTTTTTCACTAAAAGTCGCTAGAATCTCTATCTCTTCTGCTTCGCTGGGATATCCAATCTCTATCTTTACCATGAATCTGTCAAGCTGAGCTTCTGGCAGCTTAAAGGTTCCTTCATATTCGATCGGGTTTTGTGTTGCCAATACCATAAAAGGTTTCGGCAAAGGATAAGTCACTCCATCAACAGTAATCTGCTTTTCCTCCATAGCTTCAAGTAAACTCGATTGGGTCTTGGGAGAAGTCCTGTTTATCTCATCTGCTAAAACTATATTGCTCATTATAGGCCCTGGCTTGAATTCAAATTCTCTTTTTTGCTGATTATATACTGTTACTCCTAAAACATCAGAAGGTACTAAATCGGGAGTAAACTGTATCCTTCTGAAACTTGCGTTTATAGATTTAGCAAGGGCTTTTACAAGAGAAGTTTTCCCAACACCCGGTACATCCTCAATCAAAACATGTCCCTCTGCTAATAAAGCTATTAAAGCAAGTTCCACTGCCTGCTTTTTCCCTATTATCACTTTTTGAATGTTTTTAATGATATCTTCTACTTTACTATGCATAATCATTTTCATCGCATCCTTTAATTATTTTTAAAAGCTGCCACATATCTTCTATAAAAAAATCTGGCTTTTCTTTTTCTAAAAGATTAAAAGGTAAAACTGACCACTTTACAGCAACACTCTTTACTCCTGCATTCCGAGCAGCAAGTATATCGTAAGGGCTGTCCCCCACCATCAAAGCTTCTTCGGCAGAACTTTCGAGGAGATCTAGCGCTTTTAAGACAGGCTCTGGGTTAGGTTTGTGCTTTTCTGTATCTTCCAGACCTATAATCACATCAAAATACTTATCTATCTCAAAAAGCTTCAAACCTTTCTTAGCCAATTCTTTTCTCTTCGAAGTGACAACCGCCGTCTTTAATCCTTCCTCTTTCAATATTCGAAGTACTTCCCCTACATCTTCTCTAATTGTGGTGTATCTGTCGTGATATCTCTCATTATACTCTCTATAGGTTTGTAACATAATCTCCCAATTATCTTTACTAAACCTCTGCAATGTCAGAGGCAGAGGTTCTCCAAAATAGGGGATAATTTTTTCGGCATCTATTTCGTAACCCAGATGTTTTTCTATAGTGTAGACAAAAGAATTTATTATGAGTTGATTTGTGTCTATTACCGTACCATCCAAATCAAAAAGCACAGCTGTTACTTTCATGATGTTTCTTCCTCACTTTAATATTCTTTTTTCTTTAAGTATACAAAAAAAAGGCGAGAGTAACAAGGGGTAATAAATTTATTCGGAAATTTTTTGAAAATAATTTATTATCCCTTTGTAAATTGCCCATGCTATTTTATACTGGTAATTAGGGTCATTTAGAAGTCTCTCCTCTTCAGGATTCGACATAAAGCCGCATTCCACTATTACTGCTGGCATTTTCGCATTGCGGAGAATGTAGTAGCTATTAGAGCTTTTTGCCATTCTATCATTATTTGGATCCAACGTCCTCTTTAACTCTTCCTGAATCGATTCTGCCAATAGTTTCCCTTTTTCAGAATTCTGTTGGTAGAAGACCTGTGCTCCCTTGTACTTCGGTTGTGGGAAACTATTTTGATGAATACTTATAAGTACATCGCCCTCCAATTGATTAGCCTTTAATACGCGGTTTTTTAAATCCTTTGAAAGAGAAGAATCGGAAAGAGAATCATCTTCTCTTGTCATTATTACAATTCCCCCTGTGTGCTCAATGAGTTCCTTTAACTTTTGCGCAATCTCAAGGTTTAAGTCATCTTCATTTTTCCCATATTTACCGGGTTTCCCCGGATCATGCCCTCCGTGCCCGGCATCAATCACTATTATTTTATTCATTATTGGAAGTGTATTAAAAACAAAAACATTTTTTGTGTTCCAGCTATATGTAAAAATCGAAATCATTAATAATACCCCAAATAAAAACCATCTTTTAACCTTCACAGGACCCCCTCCTTTACTCTACACAAAAAGTTTTGCTATAACCAGTCTATTGTCACTCAACGAAAAAATTCACATATTATGATTTTAGGAAAGGAGGGAGTATATGATTACAATAGAAATACCCTATGTAGTTCAACCTGGAGATACCATTTTTTCAATCGCGAGAAAATTTAATACTTCTGTAGAAGCTATAATAACCAGAAATGGTATAACTAACCCTTCTCTCATATATCCAGGCCAAAGGCTCATAATACCAGTTAAGGGTGATTACTACACTGTCCAACCCGGAGACACTGTCTACCTTATTGCTCAGAGGTTTAATGTACCATATGAAACCATAATATATGTCAATAATTTAAATTACCCGTACAACATCTACCCTGGCCAAAAATTGTTTATCCCAGGAATAACAGCAAGTTATCCACCTTCACCAGTACCGCCTGTCCCATCTTCCGGACCTTGCCCAAAATATTACACGGTACAACCTGGAGATACTTTATGGAGCATAGCACAAAAATTTGGAATATCCATAGACGACCTCATTCGTTCTAACTACCTCCTGAATCCCAGTATGATATATCCGGGACAGACTTTGATTATCCCTTGCCCTTCAACTCCTCCATTAGAATATCCTACTTTAAAGCTGGGAGATAGAGGACCGTTTGTCGTCAATCTACAAGCTCGCTTAAAATCTTTAGGATTTGACCCAGGACCCATAGACGGAATCTTTGGGCCTCGTACGGAAGCAGCAGTAAAAGCCTATCAACAGAGCAGAGGTTTGCCTTCAACGGGAATAGTGGATGAAATGACATGGAATGCACTTTTATTTGCTACGCCTCCTGCATCCTCCCCTGCCGCTGGAAAAGTTTATATAGTAAAACCTGGCGATTCTTTGTGGACAATAGCACAAAAGTTTAATACATCAGTAGATGCTATATTAAAAGCGAACCCAGAAATAAAAGACCCTAACCTCATATATCCTGGCCAAAGAATAATAATTCCTGGCACTTCAGAAAAAACTATAGGTCCTCAAGAAATACCCGCTGAAGAGTCACAAGAAGGTGAAGAAAAATAGTCAGGAGGTTCCTCCTGACTATTTCTTTAAGCTCTCTATATACTTCTCAGCAGCATAAGCAGCCGTTGCTCCATCTCCTGCTGCTGTTATTACCTGCCTTAAAAGCTTATGCCTTATATCTCCTGCGGCAAAGACACCCGGGATGTTAGTTCTCATGTCGTCATCAGTGATTATATATCCGTACTCGTCTAATTCGACAATACCTTTTACAAGCTCTGTATTCGGGTCATAACCTATAGCAACAAAAACTCCATCCACATTTAACGTGCTTTCTTCTCCAGTTTTAACATTTCTAAGTCTTATCCTTTCCACTCCATACTCGCCTTCAACATCAACTACAACAGTATTCCAAATAAATTCTATCTTTTCATTAGCAAAAGCTTTTTCCTGCTCTATCTTTGTAGCCCTTAACTGATCTCTTCTGTGAATTATATAAACTTTTTTAGCGAATTTTGTAAGATAAAGAGCATCCTCTACCGCTGTATTCCCTCCACCTATTACAGCAACAACTGCATCTCTGTAAAAAGCACCATCACAGGTCGCACAGAAAGAAATACCTGCCCCTATGAATCTATCCTCATTGGGAACCCCCAATTTTCTGGGAGTTGCTCCCATCGCAAGTATTATGGCTTTAGCCTCATAGACTTTATTATTGGCGGTTTTTACCCTCTTTATCTCTCCTGTAATATCAAGGCTCTCAACATCTTCTAAAACTATCTCCAAACCATGCTTTTTGACCTGTGCCTCCATCTTTGCCACAAGATCCGCACCCGTAATCTCTTCATAGCCCGGGTAATTCTCCAACTGATAAGTATTTACTATCTGGCCTCCAAGATATGTCTTTTCAATAAGCACTGTTTTGAGCCTTGACCTTGCAGCGTATAGTCCGGCTGTAAGCCCTGCAGGACCCCCACCTAAAATTATTAGCTCGTACATAATAAAATCACTCCTCCTTTTAAACTAAATTGATTGCCATAAAATTATGGAAGCAGTAAAAACTATACTGCTTCCATAATTATATCACAAACTTTTCGTATTTACATCATCCCAACAGGCTGTTTGAATTTGTTCCTGGCCTCCTGTATATCTTGCGGTTGGGCTGCCTTAACTGGATACCATCCTCTCTGGTTCACTGCCGTCCATACAGCTCTCTGGTCTTCTAATGTGGAGTTTAAAAGGTTTATATACTCTCTCCTTATACTTTCATTAGCAGCTTCAACAGCGGCATGGCTTAACATTTCTATCGCCAGCTTATAACTTCCCAAAATATTCATCATTATCTCCTTATCAGTAATCTGTTGGTTTCCGTACATTACAATCTCTCCTTTCAACCTAAATGTCTCACTAAAGAGTTAAAGCTGTTCTGGCATCTGCTTGCTAAATTCTGACATAGTGCCTTAAGTTGTGGGTCCTGACAGCGGGTAGCGTAGTCATTTAATGTTTTTGTCATGTTTTGCTGTAATGTTAAAATATCATCAAGATACAGCAGTTCTTTTGTCGAAAGTTGCATTATACTTCTCCTCCTTTTTGTTATTTTTCAATTTTAATATGCGCATAAAAATAAAAAATATGCAGGAAACCCTGCACATTTCATTTTATATATCCTTTCCTTTTCAACTTTTCAATATGAGATTTCAATTTTTCTTCTATATTTATATTGTATTTTTCCTCCAGAACAAACATCATTGAGACGGCAACCTGAGCTACATCCAAAAGTTCTTCGGAAATTTTCTCCATTATTTCTCTTTCTGTTAAAGTTACATTTTCTCCATTCAGTCCCCTGAACTTTCCTATAGCCTGTGCTAATTCACCTGCTTCCTCCATTAGTTTCAGAGCCGTAGATTCCAATGAAGGAGTAAGATTATTAAGTTTTGGCAAGCTTATCTCCTTAAAATTCGTTTTCATAGTCTCCTCTCCATTTTTTAGGCTCTTCTTCTCCTCGCCATGAAAAACGCCAGCTGAGGCGCTACATTCCTTATCATATCAAGCATTTTGAATGCCGTTTCTCTTATATCCCACTGAGCCTCATTCGTACATCTTAAATTTGCAAAGTGGTCAAAAGCCCATAAATCCGCATTCATAACTACAAGCCTTTTATGAGCATTAGTAACTGCATAAGCACTGATTTCCGGCATCTTATCTTTAAGTTCATAGAATAAATCTTCTGAAGCTTTTATAGCCTCAACTAAAATTTCCTCAGCACCGGCCTTTTTTACGTTGGGAGGAATGACAAATCCATTTTCCACTGTAGGCTCTGCCCAATCAAAAATTATAGTACGATGGCGCAAGAGCTGATGCCAATTAGCCTCACTTATCTTGAGCTGGAATTTGAACCTCACTGATTTGAAAGCATCTATGAGATGATCAAACTCACCTATATCTTCTACTGCTATTTTTATGACCCTTTCCTTTTCTTCCTCTGATATCTTCTTTACTATCTTTTTCACATTTTCAAAATCTTTTCCAGAATAAGTAAATAAAATATGCTGGACAACTATATCAACAGGCGTATTTTCTGTTCCCTTTCCGCTATAATCTAGTAAAACCACATCCTCTGAAGAATCTTGCACATTTGTATCTATAAGATGCTCTGCCAATTCTTTCAATCTCTCATTCACCTTTATCTGATAAATCGATGGCTTCAAATGCCTTAACGTACTTGGAGCTATTTTTTCTCCTTGCTCTACTATCCTCTTTCCCAATATTTTTGCTTCCTCCGTAGGATGAGCAAATAACTTTCTTACAATATCTTGTAAATCTAGAGCATTTAAGGCAACCGCAAAGCTTGTCTTAGTTGCAAGAATTAACGCATATCTAGCATCCTCGAAAGCGATCTTTTCTATTCTATCTAAAAATTTTTCTTCAGTTTCTCCTTCCTTTTTTTCTTCACTGGCTTTAAGGTATTCCGTCAAAATCCTTACCAGCTTCTCATAAGCGTCGTAGGTCCTGTTCCAAACTCTCAAAAATTTTTCTTTTAAAATGGGGTCTTTTTCTAATTCTGGAGGAATTACTACTTTCTCTCTTGTGGGTTTTTGATATCTTTGACTCCACTCTATAAAGGCAGGCCTTCTGTTCATGAGTTCGATGTCTCCCGACAAGAGTCTAGATACATCTTCTACACAGAGGTGCAACAAATGTTGTTCCGCAATTGATGAATGTCCAAACCTTTCTACCCATTTTTCATGGAATTTTTTAGCCTTTTCTATGGCTTTCTCCATAGGAATGCTATGTTTTGGCAAATACTCAGTTATATCAAGGTCTCCATCCATCAGTGATTCTAAAATATTAAGCCTCCAGCTCGTATCTTTTCTGCTCACTTTCGAGTTTATAGGAGGAATTATAAATTCTGGGAGCGAATGTATGAAATATACAGGCCCATAAACATCAGTAACAAAATTTTGAAGGAGCTTCTCTTCCGCCGGAGTTAGCTTCCTCATCTGCATAGCAAAAACTCCTTTCAAAAATTGTAAAACATAAAGCCATACTTTATATAATTGTACCATAAAAACATACAAAAAAACAGCTATCATAAGATAGCTGTTTTTTACAAATGGTGACCCATCCGCGATTCGAACGCGGGACACCCTGCTTAAAAGGCAGGTGCTCTACCTCCTGAGCTAATGGGTCCCATGGTGGAGGGAGATGGATTTGAACCATCGAAGGCATACGCCAGCAGATTTACAGTCTGCCCCCTTTGGCCGCTTGGGTATCCCTCCATATTCTTTTTGGCAACCACAGAGCTATTTTATCATACGGTGACTGATTTGTAAATAGTTTTTATTGGAAAACATAAATTTTGCTTCAATATCATTTTCATTATATAATCTAATTAGCACTTTAATTATAACGGAGGAATTAGTATGAAACTCGTGTCATGGAATGTAAACGGACTAAGGGCATGCCTTAAAAAGGGCTTTATGGATTACTTTAAAGCGGCAGACGCCGATATCTTTTGTATCCAGGAAACAAAGCTTCAAGAAAATCAAAAAGACATTGAGGGATTAGACCTTAACGGGTACTATACTTTCTGGAATTTTGCAGACAAAAAAGGTTATTCTGGAACAGCTGTATTTACTAAATATAAACCCATTTCCGCATCGTACGGCATAGGAACCCCATACCATGACAAAGAAGGAAGAGTAATAACACTTGAGTACGAAAAATTCTTTCTGGTAAATACCTACACCCCAAATTCACAAAGGGGACTTACAAGACTCGAATACAGAATGAAATGGGAAGAAGATTTTAGGAACTATCTTTTAAAATTGGATTCTTTAAAGCCGGTAATTTTGTGTGGAGACCTCAATGTTGCCCATCAAGAAATAGACATAAAAAATCCTGCTGCAAATAGGCGAAATGCAGGATTTACAGACGAGGAAAGAGAAAAAATGACTATTTTGCTAAATTCCGGATTCATTGATACCTTCAGATACTTCTACCCAGACAAAAAAGATGCCTATACCTGGTGGTCTTACATGCACAATGCCAGAGAAAAAAATATTGGATGGAGAGTCGATTACTTCATCGTATCAGAGAGATTAAAGGACTATCTTATAGACTCACAAATCCATTCTGAAGTAATGGGAAGCGATCACTGTCCTGTAGTTCTTATAGTGAAAGAAGACCTTATAAAATAAAAGCCCGAAAAGGGCTTTTTAATATTCATCTCTTCTTATTCCGAACTCTGCTGACTCTACCCATTGTTCTGCTTTTCTCAAATGTCCTACCAGATTGTCAAAAATCTCTTTATGCTTTTGCTCTTCTTCTATCAAAAATTCAAACAATTTCTTTTCCTTTTCTTCCACCGCATCTTTTAGCATTTTTTCATAGAGCTCTATGCTCTCTATTTCTTTTTTCATTGCCATTTCATATACTTCAAGCTGCGTAGGAACAGGCCTTATATCGCTTTTAAACTCTTTTCCCGTTTCAAACACATTTTTATACTTTTCTGATATATCCGTTCTTTCAAGCTGATAGTCCATTTTCTGAGCCCACTTTTCAATTATTTCAGCATGCTTTTTTTCATCCCTAGCTAAATCTAAAAAGAGCTTTTCAAGATAGGTGCCTTTGTGCTTTTCTGCCTGCTCCGTGTAAAATTTTTCTCCATCTCTTTCCATTTTAACCGCAAATTCCAAAGCATTCATGCTAAACTCTCCTTTCAATTTTTAAAAAGGGCCTTCACCTAGTTATATAGTATAGGTGAAAGCCCGTTTTTTCATTCCACCTTTATCTCTTTGCTGTTTTCCCACAATCCGTGGATATTGCAATAGCTTGTAGCATAAATTTTACCGGATTTCTCTATTTTAAACTTTACTGTAACTTCCGGCTCCGTAAACGTTCCATATTCGCCGTGAGAAGTAAAATTATAATTACCTATTTCTACAGGGAACTTATCGCCCTCACCTTGGAAATAGACTTTTATCCATTTTATATGATGCTCTAAAGTATTAGGATGTGGTATTTCTTCTCCTATTACAACTTTGACCTCAAAAGGCTCTCCCTTCTCCACTTTTTCGGGACTATGTATCACCGGTACGTGTTTTTCCCCTTTCCAATCGCCACTCTGATACAAAGCTCCAAAACCTACCGGTTCGCACATGACACATTCCTCCTTATAATTTTAAAAATTTACTTAAGATGTTTCATGTTGTCCTTTAAAGTCTCTAAGTCTTCTTCGTGCTCAAGTTCGTCTTCTAATATCTCGAGAATCAGATGATAAGTCACCGGGTCTACATCTTTTAACTCAGAAAGCATTTTGTTGTACACTTCGATTGCACATTGTTCTCCTTTTATATTTTGCTCCAATAACACTTTTACATCCGGATTATCTGGAGTATCATATCCACAATTGGTGAGCTTATACCAATCTTCTGGTTTTACTATTGGAGTTCCTCCTAATTGAATTATACGCTCAGCTAATTTTTCAGCGTGTTCCAATTCTTCTCCTGCATGTTCAGCAAGTTCAGCAGCAACAGCTTCTCCCATTGGCCCTCTTGCTATCTTAGCCCCTATCCAGTATTGGTAATAGGCAAGCCACTCGTCAGCAAATGCCTTATTAAGCATCTCCACAATTTTATCAGCTTGTCCCCCCACAATTTCTCTTGCTTTTGTACCCATCAAACTTCTCCTCCCAACTTTTATTATTATCCCCACCTTTTAAAAAGGTGAAGCCTTTAATTTAATTATATCATAGTTCAATGGAAAATCAATATCCTCTAAAAATTTTTATAACTGATTCTCTTTTTCAATCGATTAAGTCTCTCAGTACATCATGTCCCCCAAAATAGAAAAAAGCAGAAAGAGATTCCACTCAGACTGTTTTAAAAAGTGAGCCTTAGTTTAGTCGCTTTGCAACTTACAAGCATTAACACAAAATGTCAGTTAAATAAACGAGGATTCTGTCAACAAATTAAAAGCGGGGAGATACCCTGCTTCAGACTGTTGACAAAATAAAGAAGTGGCATTTTGTGTGTAAATGCGACTTGT